>NZ_CAMHZR010000004.1:0-158297 GCF_946190325.1 Streptococcus mitis
TGTTGGATTTCCCCTACAGACTTCTTGGCCGTACGAAGACGTTCCAATTTTTCATCGATGGAAGTAATCCGTGATTGGGCAGAGGAGATGCTGGCGGAGTAGGCATTCACTCTACCTTGAAGATAATAGATTTGATCATAGTCTATTTGCCCCATGTATTAGCCTCCTAGTTCATTTACTTCATTCAACTCAGCAACATTCCCTTTAGGAATATCTGTTGTAGAGACAACCGAAGCAATATGTTCTAACATAAGCTCATTATCATCATCGCTATAGCCCTCTTGAACAACCTTAAAAACATCTTCATGATTAAAGTAGATAAGGCTATCTCCTACCATTCCTTCTGGATAGAGACAGGCTCCGTAATCAAAACGGTAGAGATCTCCTTTGACGGGTGCTGCAATCACACGAGCAATGATGAGCATCTTTTTAGTACTTCCCTTTAAAACAATAACACTGCCTAGTGGTAATAATTTAGTATCTGACATAAATAACCTCTCTAAATTTCTAATAATTGAACGGATTCATAATGATCTGGATAAAGAATATAACCCTGGTTCGGTTTCAGTGCCGGCTCATTTGTGATGTAAGGATAGCGAGTATGATCTTGATCACTGATACGTACACCGAGAAAGACTTGTTCTACTAGCTGATTAACTAGTTTGACAAAATTATCGTAATTGTTCGCTACTAGATCTTGGTAGGCACCTATAAAGAGCAAGGTTACTCCATACTGAGCTCCTTCACTAAGGAGTTGCTTGAAGTCCAGTTCACTCACTCCAGCCGCCATAGCCGTCGCAGCAATATCAGGTATCAAAATTAACCATTTTGGATAGTCCTGACTTGGAGACGCAACCCGTTTCTTAAAGTCTTCTAATATCGTCTTCATGACATTATCAACCTCTAAAGAAGTATCAAATCGTTGAATACCATCAAAGAACTGATTGTTAATACGCTGACTAGGATCTAAAATAACAGTATTATACACTCCTGATAAACGGTTTAGGTGATATTCTAGTAATTTATAGTAATTCGTTACAAAAGCAGGACTGTCTGAGGCTATAAGAATAGGTCGTTTAAAACTAAAGGATGCTGGAACAACGGCTTCTCTTTCGAGCCCCAAGATAAAGTCTTGACTGCTTTCTAAGATTTCTGACATCACCTCTTTGGTTACCTTTTCTGGTAACATTGGGATACCTGCAGGAAGTGGGCCATCGTATGCCACAGCCATTGCTTCTTGTTCTGCACGAACTTCCTTTATGTAATCCGTATAATGTTCACTGCTGTATGGCAACATCACTTGGAATTGGACAATATCATCCAATTTAGCTATGGCACGGCCTTTAATTTCATCGAGTGGAATATTTGAACGTCCTAATACACCTGATAAGTCACTGGTATCAAATAAGAAGAGAGAAATCTTGGTCTTAAAGTTCGATTGTAGCTGTAGACGCATCGCATTGAGACGAGAAAGTGTCACAACCAGATAGATTCCTAGAGAGGCACCATCTCGAGAAATGACATTTAAAGTATCATAAAAGGCATCGACAAATGGGGCATCCATTACACTATCAAAACCATCTATCTCTATGAAAATAGTTGGAAAACTCTCATCTGACAACTGATTGTATTGCCTTAGATTTGTGGCTCTTGCTTGCGAAAGAGCATGTTTCCGAGTTTTTATCTCTCTATTCAAGAATCGAAGAGATTTCATGATTTTCTCAGTTTCATCCAAGGTGAAATAATCTGCAACATGAGGAAAATCAGAAATAGAGATTAAGCCACTGGTACCAAAATCATAGAGGTAGAAATGGACCTGCTCTGGTGTGTGCTTACGAATCACATCCATCGCAAAGTTCTGTAGAAAAGTGGACTTACCGAATCCCGGACTAGAAACCAACAAAATATGGCCTCTTTGTTCCATATTGAAGTAAAGGGGAGATTGTTCCTGTCTTTCTGGAATATCTTGATAACCAATTAAAATAGGTTGCAATGCCTCTGAACGTCCCCAATAATCCTTGTAGTTAGTCGATTGTGTATCTTTAGCATATATCTTCTCTTCAAGTGGTGGCAACCAAGGACTGGCTACCTGATGAATACGAAGACCATCAAAGACTTCACGGGCTTTTTCTACAATGGCGTCTAATTCTGTTGGAACAGCCTTTGCTTCTTTTTTATTGACTAAACCACTCAAATCTTTATTAATGGCATTGTATTGACCATTACTTGTAATCTCATACACAGTTGTGTTTTTTTGAACATGATTTCGTCCTTCTGGATTATAATCCGCACCTGACCAAGCGCTTTGGAATAACTCATAGATTTCATTGTTTCCGACTTGAAGATAGGCTCTACCTGTCTGGGTAATTTCTGCGGCATCAGGTGTTTTGATTACTTCTCTAGAATCTGCAGCATCCTGTACTTTAAGAGCTATTTTAAACTTAGAGTTCGACCAAATTTGATCGTTGACAACCCCACTAGGTTTTTGGGTTGCTAAAATTAATTTAACCCCCAATGATCGACCAATACGAGCTGTAGAGACTAATTCATCCATGAAATCAGGTTGATTCGCCTTCAACTCTGCAAACTCATCACTAATGATTAATAGATGTGGTAATGGTTCTTTGACCTTCCCTTCCTTGAAGAGTTTCATATACTGGTTGATATGATTAACATCATTTTCTGCAAAAATACGCTGACGCTTCTTAAGTTCAGCTTTGATAGATACCAGAGCTCGATTGGCCTGGTTGCCATCCAAGTTTGTAATCGTACCAACAACATGAGGTAGGTCTGCAAAGAGATTAGCCATCCCTCCACCTTTATAGTCAATCAAGAGGAAAGCAACCTCATACGGATGGTAGTTCACAGCTAAAGATAGAATGTAGGACTGAATAAGCTCAGACTTCCCTGACCCCGTAGTACCAGCAATCAATCCATGAGGCCCATGCGCCTTCTCATGGATGTTTAGATAAAGAATATCATCTCTACCTCGAACTCCTAGAGGAACAGCCATTGTTTGGAAAGTTTCATTGTCTTGCCATCGTTTTAAAAGTTCTAGTTCCTCTACCTTATTGACTCCATACATCTCTAGGAAGGTAATACTATTCGGAATCGAATTACGCAAAGTTTGAACATGATGAATACCCGCAAGATTTCTCGCAAAATTTTCCTTTTCCGATAAACTTACAGGAGGAAGAGGCGTAATTTCTTTATTTGTATAATTGCCATCCTGAAGTAATACTGTACCTTTTTTATCTCCTCGATAGTCAACAACTGTCTTAACGTGTTCTGGTAGACTCTCAAGTACTTCTTCTACGAATACATAATGAATTCCTAAATGGGATAAATCTTCATTGATGTACTCCATAATGTTGTGATCCAACATCAGACTTAAATCTGTAAGAAAGAGAATATAATGAGGGCTGTATTGCTTTTCTTTCCCTTTATCCTGCTCACTATCTAACTTTCTATCTTTAATAACTTGATAGAGCGACGTTAATAGTTGATCTCGAGTACGTTGATTGTAAACAAAACCACGGCTATTTAGTGCTTTTATTTTCGTATGAGGTAACCATCGGCTCCAATTCCATAACTCAAACTCTTCCTCTCGGAAAATTGGAATAAACTGTAAATCATGGTAACTTTGGAAAGTCGCTAATTGCATCATCATCTGTTGAACTTGTTCAATCACTATTTGCCGTGTTCCGATATAGCCCGTAGGATTTGTTAATGTATGTGTAATAGGTACCTGCTTAGTCACACGATAGTAGGAAAGTAGTTCTTGAATTTTTTGGTTAGCAGCTACATTATATTTTGTTAATTCAGAATCTGAATACTCAATAGAAAAACTAGAATTAACTTCACCCAAACCCAAACGATAAGACAGAAAATCAAAATGATAAAGTGTCTTTTCGTAAATACGTCTATCCGTTTTTTCTACCATTTCTAAAATCTGATCCATGCCAGGGAAATGATACACCAAAGCCTTAACTTGTTCTTTACGTAAGTTAGCTAATTGTGAATACTTGGTTTCCAAGTATTTCATATACTCAACAATTTTCTGTTCTTGAAGTTCCTTATGTGATTTTTTATCAGAAAAATAAGTATGAATGGAAGTCCCAATAGTAATGACAGACATCCCCATCATCATGAACATCATGCCACCACTACGTGTGAAGTAAATCGTTAGTATCGTAAAGACAATCATCGCCAAAGGGGTAATAATCAATCTTAGTAACGATTGTTTGTTGCCTTCATCATCTGTTGGTGCCGAAGCAATCGTTACTGTATCCTCGGGTTCTCTCAGAATAATCCGTGGAGAGCGATGAAATTCTTTTGAACGATCCTCGACCATTACTTCAGAAAAAGGCAGTAAGCTCGTCTCAATAGAAAATAGTGAATGAATCGATAAGATTTGTTTTTGAACGGATAAAGCTAGACCTTGTTCAAAAACAAGTTGGTCCATATCTTGAATATTTTGCGTCCCTTTTCTTCTTTCACCATTAAGATAATATGGACTAGCACTATAAATCGTCTTATTTGTCCCATCAAAGCTCAAAATGATTTCTATAGGAAAATCAACTAAGCGAATAGTCGCTTCTTTCTTATCTGATAAATATAGTATTTTTTCGGGAAGAAGGTAATACTCGGTGTTTTTAATAATCAATAAGGATACACTTATATCTTCAGCTATGGAAACCAAATGATCCCCATAAGAATAAGTCTCTCCGAGCAGTTCAACTCCCGTTTCCTTGACTTCCAACACCACATTTTCAAGAATAGGAAGATAGATATTAGAAGCTATAGAAGGCCCCAGTTGATAGGTATTCCCTGTATAGAGTGGATAAACATTGTCTTCAAAAAATAAATAATTCATAGACCACTCCTATCTTGACTCTGTTGAAGTTGAAGTCGTATTCGACTTATTCGTCTCTGGTGTTAGGTAGTTTTTCTTCAATTCTTCCAATTTACTCTTATAATTGTTTAGTTGCTCAGTACGTTGTTCAGATGTGAGGTTAGGGTTTCTCTGAACTTCATCAACCTTTTTGGTAAGACCATACATCAATAATTGTGGGTCATCTAAGTAACTTGCAATATCTATAGCTTCATCAACTTTCGACTGCCCAATTAAAACCCAGTAACGAAGATAGTCTGTACTTGATTGAGTTGATATTTTGGATAGCTCTGTCTTTTGCGTTTCTGTTAAAGGCTCTGTTTTAATGACGGAATAAGCCACCATATAAGCATCATCTTGACTAAGTGATTTAGAATCTGTATTTTTAACAGTAGATACAACCGAAGAATAATCTTGGTTTACAAAAGCCAAACGTAAACCTGAAATCATTTGTTGATTAGGCATAGCGAACAATGCAAAGTAAAACACTCCAACAATTGATAGCACTCCAATAAATGATGCAATAATGGTAGTCCACTTCAACCGCGAAACAAGTTTATTAGGAACACGTGAAAATTTTTCTTTATTTTGTTCCTTTTCTTCTAAGTATTTTTCTAGTAGTAAGGCTAAGATTTCATCCAAATTTTCAGACTTCATGATGGTCTCACAAAACAGTTTTCCTTTATAAAATGGCGACTGTCCCTCCACTAATTTTTCATAACTTACCTTTTTATCTAATAGAGATACTATCATAGCTTTAAAGTTAACTGTAAACGCCTCTAGCTTCAATGCATCATAGGGAGGCACTTGCCCTTTAACACCACGAAAAATGAATAGAGGGTTCCCATTTCGTGAAAACACTAAATTACTAGGTGATAATTCATAAGTATAAATTGAATCCTTCAGCGAGTTAAATAATTGACCAACATTGATCAGATGACGTAATTTTTCTTCCTCAATCATCGTAGTCAGCTTATCCCAAGAATAATATTCATCAGTCAATAGACTTTCAATCGTTAGTTTACCTTCTTCCTCAATAACATTTTGATTCACAAAATAAGGTTGTATTGCTGTTAATAAAGCATAAGCTATTTCACGATTTCCCTTGATATCTCCAACTACTAATTCAATTTTTTGAACTTCCATACCTGACTCCCTTACTATATTCTTTCCAGGTTTAATAAAACTCCGTCTTTCACTAATACTAGACTGCTCGTACTAGCAAGAATTTCTCCTGACTGTTGATTTCTTACACTTGGATTCATTACCTTAATTCCAATACCATAAGCATCTGAGACGATTTGTATCAATTCTTTAATCGTTAACTCAGTAGGGACCCTTAAATCTAATATTTTAGATAAAAAAGGCGAACAATCCAGACTAATATTAATGTACTCTTCCATATAAAACTCCTAAATCTATTATGCTATGCCTATTATATCACGCAAAACATGAATATTAAAGAACTTTCTATTTATAAAAAGAGATACATTTTGTATCTCCCTTTATGTATTTTTCTATCGACTTTATTGTTTAGCTATATGTAACTTTTTATAAAAGAGCGAGTAAATTGTGACAATCATCCCTAGTATAAACAATAAAATTGCAGTCCAAGAAACAGGAGACTTTACATTTTTAAGTGAAACAGTCTTTTTATCACTGTGGTTGATTTGAATCTGATTGGTAAATAAAGCAGACTGATACTCATTAACGATATTCTCCGATTCCACTTTAGTGCTAAATAAGTTTGTTTTAACTAATTGATACTTTTCTTTATCCAATTTTTTAGTTGTATCAATCAATTTATATGTCTCAGGATGAAATAACTTTGTCAAATTACTCTCCTGTTCAAAGTACTGAATCTCTGTTTTCTTGGTATTCTTATCTAAAGACGTATCTATTTGCAAAGATCCATCGTTTGCAAAAGCAACACTACCTTTTGTAAAAATTGAAAACAATAGAAAGATAAAGACAATATTTTTTTTCATATTACTTGCTATCCTTAACTTGGCGATACAAGAAAATATTTACAAGTCCCAAAGCAATTGTTAGAACAACAATTACCATTACTGACTGAACAACTCCGTTTTGCTGATTAATGAATAATCTCACTACACCTTCAAGATATGTTAACGGAGAAAGAGTTGTTAAAATAGGAGCTGGATTCACATAATATTCATCAAATAATTGAGTTGCTGAAATGATATAAAGCAGTAATAGACTTATGCTTATCAAAAATCCAAGACTTTTTAGTTTATCAAGAAGGATATTCAGACTATATGTCATCATTAGACTCACCAAGACAAGAAGCATTACAAACCAGCTCAATTGACCTACAGAGAAAGCAAGTTTAACTCCAGAAACAATCGCAATTATAGAACCAACAGCTACTGAAATCACACTTAGGAAGAACATTGGTCCAGAAGAATTTCTCCATGACAAACGGTCCTTCAAACTGATTAATCTTTGCAATTCTTCTTTATCTGCATGTTGGAAAAGATAGGCAACAACCAAGCTAACAAGATAGCTGATTAAGATAACAAGGAGTCCTGATCTCTCATCTTGACGATTCGTCTGTGACGGTCTATTGGTCGCAGCTGATACAACATTCCCAATTTTAGAAGCATCAACAGGATTTGACAAATATTCATAGACTGCATCATTTTTCGTATTACCCGTTCTAGTATTGCTCAAAACAGTAGAAAAGTTTTTAAGGAATTCTTCGTTTGAACCATATTCACTAGACATGATATTTTTCAATTCAGAAACGCGTGCACTTAATGATTTTCCGTCTTTTTCCAATGTATTAACATCATTCGTCAACTGAGTCATAGTAGCTTGTATCGTCTCAGAAACAGCTTGGTTTGCTTTTGTATTGTCCATCAAGGTTTTACTAGCTGAAATCAGTGTACCTAGGTCCCTGTTCATATCCATACTAACATTAACCATACTAGTATTATCTACTTTTTCTGTTGCAACAAAACTAGGTTTACCTTTAATCGTTGTATCCACTAATTTGGTCTGTTCAATTAACTGTCTTAACTGAGTTATTAGATCATTGGTTGTTGTTCTCAGCTGTTCGATGTTAGATGTTAATTTCTCAGCATTGGCTAATCGTGACTGAATATCCGTCAATTTTTTATCAGAAATCTTCAAATCTGATTTTAGAGCTTCTACTGTAGTTGCTTTGATTAGATTGGTCACAATGGTCTTGAGGTCATCATTATTTGCTAAGGTAGCAAGAGAACCTTCTGCTGGAACAAACGTAGTGTCTGTGTACGTATTTTTAGATAAATCTAAGCCGTAATACGCAGTAACAAGTCCTGATAACTGTAGATACGCCTCAACATCTTTATAAACCGCTTGAGTTAGCTTGGTAGGATTGTACTCCCAGTTAGAAATAATGTCTTGCATCTCATAATGACGATTCAAAACTTTTTTTTCTGTTTGATTTATCTTAGTAGTCGTGATGGTC
Organism: Streptococcus mitis; assembly: GCF_946190325.1. Taxonomy (GTDB): domain Bacteria; phylum Bacillota; class Bacilli; order Lactobacillales; family Streptococcaceae; genus Streptococcus; species Streptococcus mitis_CF. The sequence continues at coordinate 8,370 of NZ_CAMHZR010000004.1, forward strand.
TTCGTAATTGTAATAATTTCTGTTGGTTTCTGCACATCAGGCGTAGAGGAACCTGAAGCTACAGAAGTAGCTGGACTAACAGGCGCAGCATGAACTGTCTCATTCTCTATTTTATCTTTTTCTACATAAGGGGCATCTTCCTTTATAACTTTTACATCTTCTGTCGTATCTAATTGATACTTAACAAGCACAGGTGACAAGACATTGAGATCATTTTCATTCTTGATTCCTAGTGTGTATGAAATAGTCATACCTGGAGATACTTCACCAGGGAAAGATACCTGATAACTACCTCCTCCAAGATCAGAAAATCCAAAATTTGATTCTTTAAGATAGTATCCGCTTGGTACTGTTATCTTTAATTTTGAAATTTTTCCTTCAAACGAAGGTAAAGTTAGCTCACGTTTTGTTGTGCTCTTAGACTTAATGTCATTCTTTAACTGAGAGAATTCTTCATTTTCAAGTGTTGTAGATTGCAAAGTTGGCAAATCTTTCCCTATCTTCTTACTATACCACCGTATAAAAGCACTAATATTTTTCAAATGTTGTTTATCAGTATCTGACAAAGAGAAATTATTTATAGTTGTATCATCGTAGTATACACTTGGCCATTTACTAGTAATTTGATTTTGCATACTAGTATTTAACGACTTGATATAACTTCCAAGAGTTTTATTAGCTCCATCTACCGCTGATGGGTTTTTAGCCAAGGAAGACTCTACTGCTTCTCTAATCTTTGTATCATAATTTGATAAGGTATCATCAATTTCCTTATTATTCTTCTTCAAACTTTCTAGAAGTTTTGCGATATCTTTGTTATAGGAAGAAGCCTTATCAGTGGTTTCTTTCCAAATAGCTGGCTCTGAAAAATTATTATTAAATTGAGTGTTTATAGCAGCCAATTGAGATAATTGTTTCTCAACTGATAATTTGGAAAAGTCTTTATCATAGTTGGACAAAGCCTGTTCTCTAGTATTCAAGGAATTATCCCATTTTTTTTGTTGCTTATCTATTCCATTTATTGTTTCCTCATATGTCTTATTAACAGAATCAATTGATTTAAAGGCATCATTTGTATTTAACAGGGTCTTGTTAAATGACGAATACGATGATAAGAGATTATTCGGTGATGAACCCAACCCATTAAACTGTTGACCATATTGAGCAAGAGGATCCACTAACTTATTATTAAAAGAAGTCAGTGACTCATGTTCATTTGTAACTACATCTGCAACCTGGCCTTGTGCTGTTTTCAAATTCCCGATAATACTAGTGAAATAAATATTAATCAAATCCTTATTAAAGAGCTCTTTGAAAGCTACTACAGCTTGTTCAGCCTGTTTGACAGTCAGTTGGTCACTTGATTGAATTTGATATTGAAACTTCGCCTGAACAGGGGAAGTTGATTCGATTGCTAAAGCTTCTTCTGAAAATTTACTTGGCAAGACTATCATCAACTGATAAGTCTCATTTTTTAGACCGCTTTCAGCGATTGACCTAGAAACAACTTCCACTTTGTAATTATTTTTAGCTATGAACGAATTTACTAAAGTATTCGCAATGTTAATCGGTTGTCCATTATATACCTTACCCGTATCTTCATTAACAATAGCTACTTTAATAGGGGCTTGTTGCACCGAGGAATCTGAGTTCGTTCGGCTGATAGGTGTTGGTTTTACAATTGCAAAGAAGGATACTATCATTGTCACAAATAACAGTAGCATCCCTAAGCTAAATAAAACTTTCTTTCTCACATTTTCTCCTTAATTAAATATAGTAAAAAAGTTGAGGATTTCTCCTCAACCTCAACTTTAGATTATTGAAGACCAAAGTTTCTAGATAAGTCTTGGTCATTTTGTTGCATCGCTTGAGCAGTCTTATCAAGTTGTGTATTGATTTGTTGCATTAAATCAGCAAAGTTTTCAACCTTTGGTTTCAATTCAGAGAATTGTTGATCAAAGCCTTGGAACGCAGCACCTTCCCATTCCGAACGCAAGGTATCTTGCAAGCGTTGAAGATTGCTCAAAATAACTCTGATATCGTTTGCAGCTTTTCCATATTCACGTGCACGTGATTGGAGGGTTTCTGGAGATACACGAATTTGTCCTGACATATTTTTACTCCTATGTTTTTTGTTTTATTATAACATTATTTCATATATGAATCAAGGATTTTTGGAAAAAAATTTATAGTATTAATCCATAATTAAAGTCATATAGAATACAATAAATAGTTACTTATAAAATACAGCATAATTTTTTCGATTTATTACTTCTGTCAATATTTAGAAAATTTAAAAATCTTTAAATTTTAAATTACCTTTACTCTAAATCAAAAGGTAATATTTCAGATTTTCATTCATTTCTTTCCATCTTTTGCTCTAATCCCTTATTACACGTAAAAAGAAGCCTTTCGGCTTCCTTTCTTACAAGACTTTTGCTGAAGTACGAGTAATTTCTTCTACTTGAATATTCTCTGATTCAAATTTTTCTTTCAAGGCTGGTAAATCAATTGATCCATCGATTTGAACTTCTATAATCACCTTACCATCTTTACGCGGAATATTGACTGTATGCGAGATATTCAACTTTTCTTCTACAATCAAAGAAATAATTTTTCCAAGAACGCCAATTTCGTTTTCCGTAACAAAGCGCACACGAATTCCTTCCTCACCATAACCAGCAATTTCAAGAAAGGCTTGGAAAACATCACGGTCCGTAATAACCCCATAGACTTGATGGTTATCTACTACAGGAAGAATACCAATCTTATTTTTCAACATCAGATAAGTTGCATCCTCTAGACTCGCATAGCCTGAAACAGTGACAACTTCGCGAATCATCACATCTTTTACTTTTGTCTTATTTAGAAGATAGTTCATCTCATAGATAGAAAGACTGGTTGCTTTGGATGGACTAGCTTGCGCAATGGTTCCTTCAGTTACCAAACCAACTAATTGATCATTTTCGATAACAGGCAAGCGATGCAACCCTTGCTCTCTCATCAAATCTGCTGCATGAGATACTGTTGTATCTGGACTAATATACACTACCTTACGGGTCATAAAATCTTTAACTGCCATGAGACTTCTCCTTTTCTGTTCTTATCCCTATTATACAATCTTTTTGTAAATCTATCAAACGCTTACATTTCTTTTTCAAAATTCAGAAAAGTATGAATAAGCTAGCAAAAAGAGCTCTGAAATCGAGCTCTGTGAATGAAGAGTAGGTGTACGCTTCATTCGATTTTTTCAATTATTTGAAATTCATATTTCAAAGTAGATGCAGATTTGTTTGCAATCTAAATATGCCAACTAAAATAATCTACTGGATAAGATAATTGCCTCGCAATCTTCATCCGCCGACTAAAAAGGTCCCCCGGACTATAATGATGATTACTTCGTAATCTTTATCTGCAACCTAAACTAGTCTCCCAGACTAGTTTAGCCACCTAGATATGCTTTTCTTACTTCTTCTGATGAGGCGAGTTCTTTGCCCGTTCCTGATAGGACGATTTTCCCTGTTTCCAATACATATCCTCGGTCAGAGATTGCGAGTGCTTTATTGGCATTTTGTTCAATCAAGAGGACGGTTGTTCCTTGTTTCTGGATATCTTGAATGATATCAAAAATCTCTTGGATAAAGATTGGTGCAAGTCCCATTGATGGTTCATCTAAAAGAAGAAGTTTTGGTGTTGACATAAGAGCGCATCCCATGGCAAGCATTTGTTGTTCCCCCTCTGAAAGAGTGGCTGCATCCTAGTTCTTCCGTTCTTCAAGACGTGGGAAACTTGAGAAAACCTTCTTCAAGTTAGCTTGATTTTCTTCATGGTTTTTCTTTAAGAAAGCTCCCATTTCAAGGTTTTCCATAACAGTCAAGCCAGGAAAGACGTGGCTTCCTTCTTCGGCATTTTGAAATCGGAAATATTTTATGGCTATAAGAAGACGTTTACGTCTCTTAAGCAATTAGAACAAGCTATTGTAGACTACATTGATTACTACAATAATAAACGAATTAATGTAAAACTAAAAGGACTTAGTCCTGTGCAATACAGAACTAAATCCTTTCAATAATTATTTTTCCAACTTTTTGGGGTAGTACACAACGTTCTCTCTTAAACTTAAATCTTAACGGAATCTTTATCCTTGAGCATATAGCGTTTTAAACGAGTTAAGCTAGCTAACCAGTACAATAGACCTCCAAAAATTGCAGTGAAGCCACTACCAGTTGTGAGCAGGAACATAGGACTCTGGATGTGCTTTGTTACAGGGTTATAAACAAATAGTACCGCAACTAACAAGGAAATGATTACACAAGATAATCCTACCAGATTAAAGCCATTTGTAAACTCATAAGCTTTATGTCCCTCAAGGAAATAGGCTGAACGCAAATCGAGTTTTCGTTTTCTCAAGATAAAGTAGTCGACAACGATCATTCCGATAATGGGTCCTTGAATATAGGCGGCTAGGGAGATGAAAGAGCCGAAATACTCTTCTACTCCTCCCCAGATGGTGAGTAGGCTCACGTATACCATGGCAATCCAAACCATTAGTTTATAGCTTACTTTGGGCATCCCACTTTTTACAATCATACAGTTCACGTATGATCCTGTCCCTTGGGTTCCAATATTTGCAAAGGCTACTAGTAGTAAACTTAAAAGGGCAAAGGTAGGTGTGCTTAGAGTTGATAGCATGGTTGTTGGATCACTTTCATAAACACCTGTTTTGACAAACATGGCTAGAGCCATGACTCCACCTGTCGCAGCAAAGAATGGAGCAACAACCCCATATGACAAGGCTGTAGCCCAATAGCCACTGCGTTCTGATTTTGCCAAACGTGGTAAGACAAAGGCTTGTGTAGACCAAGAAAAGGCTACGGCCACATTTCCTTCCCCTGACATCATAAAACGTTCAATCGGTGTCAAATTTTCTTGGATGGCAGGTTGGACATTCATAATATCGCTAATCGGAACCGCAACAAAACAGATTCCAACGATGATTAGCCCAACAAATAACAAGGCAACCACCAGAAAGCGATTAGTACCTTTAATCACATCTGGACCCCCAAGAGCAATCAGCGTTCCAAGGAGAACACAGAGGGTGCCTAGAATCGGTGCCCATACTCCCTTGTCTAAACCAAGCCCAAAATTATTTGCCAAATGAATCATGGAGCTGGCAAAAAGATCAGCGGTAACGGCGTACCAACCAAAATTCGCCAGACTAATCACGGTTGATAGAATGGCCACCCCTTTTTTACCTAGAACGGCTCTCAACCAAATCCATAAATCAATTCCATATTTAACAGCAAACAAAATAGGGAGACATTCAATAAAGACCCAGATAATGTTAAAACTAAAAATATTAATCAACATTTGATTAAAGGTTAAATATTGAGCCACATAGGCTCCTTGGGTATAACACCAGGTTGCGATGGCAAAACCACTTGTCGATAGGAAGAGATCCCAGAAAGAATACTGACGATCCTTGTTGGTCATGGGAACGATTCCCGTTATGGTCTCCTGTTGAATGAAGTCATTCATCTTGGACATTTTATTGAATACCTCCTGTCATGGCTAAGATAATCAGAATATGATTGACTATCATATCAATTACTTATGTAAAATAAACTTTTAAGAAAGGGGAGATAAATACACATAGATTAAGGCTTTCATTTTTATAGTCATTTTTTAGTTTCTCCTACAACTAATTGTTCAAGTTCAATACCAATTCTTATTTTGTCATTCCTCCGACTAAAAATTAATTTTAGTTGACCATACTGCCCACTATAATGGTACCAAATACAGAGAAACTTTCCTAATGGATTTACTTAAAATAATCCTCACAAAAGAGTGATAGTATGATGTTCCAAACACCTGAGCTAGATAGCTGTATTTCGTTTTCACGTTTGGAATTTCTTCTACAGAAATTTCAAATACCTGTTCAGCCTATTCTACCGTATCAATAAAGATTTTCTAAATTCTCTAGTAAGAGGGACGTTTCTAATCAATCCTCTATTCTTAAATCGTAACGGAATCTCGATCCTTGATCATATAGCGTTTTAAAGGAGTTAAGCTAGCTAACCAGTACAATAGACCTCCAAAAATCGCAGTAAAGCCACTACCCGTTGTGATTAAAAAGATTGGGCTTTGAATCTGTGCTGTTACAGGGTTATAAACAAATAGTACTGCAACCAACAAGGAGATAAATACGCAAGATAAGCCAACTAAGTTAAATCCTTTGGTAAACTCATAAGCTTTATGTCTCTCAAGGAAATAGGCTGAACGCAAATCGAGTTTTCGTTTTCTCAAGATAAAGTAGTCGACAACGATCATTCCGATAATGGGTCCTTGAATATAGGCGGCTAGGGAGATGAAAGAGCCGAAATACTCTTCTACTCCTCCCCAGATGGTGAGTAGGCTCACGTATACCATGGCAATCCAAACCATTAGTTTATAGCTTACTTTGGGCATCCCACTTTTTACAATCATACAGTTCACATAAGATCCTGTACCTTGGGTTCCAATATTGGCAAAGGCTACTAATAGTAAACTTAAAAGGGCAAAAGCAGGTGTGCTTAGAGTGGAAAGCATCGTCGTTGGATCACTTTCATAAACACCTGTTTTGACAAACATGGCTAGAGCCATGACTCCACCTGTCGCAACGAAGAATGGAGCGACAACCCCGTATGATAAAGCTGTAGCCCAATAGCCACTACGTTCTGATTTTGCCAAACGTGGCAAGACCAATGCTTGTGTAGACCAAGAGAAGGCAAAAGCAACATTTCCTTCCCCAGAAAGCATGAAGCGTTCTAATGGCGTTAAATCTCCTTGGGTAGCTGGTTGAATATTCATAATGTCAGTGATAGGCACAGCTACAAAACAGATTCCAACGATAATGAGACCGACAATCAACAAGGCAATGACCAAGAATCTATTGGTCCATTTGATCACTTCTGGACCTCCAAGGGCAATCAGCGTTCCAAGGAGAACACAGAGAGTACCTAAAATCGGTGCCCATACTCCCTTGTCTAAACCAAGGCCAAAATTATTTCCCAAGTGGATCATAGAATTGGCAAAAAGATTAGCCGCAACGGCGTACCAGCCAAAGTTAGCTAAGCTAATAATGGTTGATAGCAAGGCTACCCCTTTTTTTCCTAAGACAGCCCTCAACCAAATCCACAAATCAATTCCATATTTAACCGCAAACAAGATTGGGAGACATTCGATAAAAACCCAGATAATGTTAAAGCTAAAAATATTAATCAACATTTGATTAAAGGTCAAATATTGAGCCACATAAGCTCCTTGGGTATAACACCAAGTTGCAATAGCAAAACCACTTGTCGATAAGAAGAGATCCCAGAAAGAATACTGACGATCCTTGTTGGTCATGGGAACAATTCCCGTTATCGTCTCCTGTTGAATAAAGTCATTCATCTTAGACATTTTATTGAATACCTCCTGTCATGGCTAGGATAATCAAAATGAGGTTGACTATGACTAGGGCGATGACTATAGTAAAATCACTTTTTAAAAATGGCTGAGCAAACACATAGTTTGGTGATTCCATTTCTTCTAGCCTTCTTTTCGTTTCATTTGCTACTAATTCTTCAATTTCAGATGTCGGTTTCATCTCAATTCTCCTATAAGTATAAATCTAATGCAAGTTTTCCATACTGCTTGGTATAACGATACCAGATATAAAGAAATTCACCTACTGGTTTTCCAACGCTTTCTTGGAACAGGGCCCACAAAAACCAATAATATGAAGTCACTGATACATAGGCAAAATAGTGACGTTTGGTTCTCTTGTCTGGAACTTCTTTTAAATAGATTTCAAGTACCTTTTCAGCTTCTTCTACTGTATAATTTGAACACCCGATAAAGGTTCCTAAATCTCCTGCTGGATCTCCCATACCAGAATATTCCCAATCAATCAAGCTCATTTCTCCAGCTTCATTCAACAAAAAATTTGGGCTATAAGAATCTCCGTGGCAGAGAACCTTTTTCGCTTTATCTTCTTGTAAAAGCTTCTCGAGAACTGAGACAGTCTTATCCAACTCTTCAAGTCCATCAAATTCAAAACGATTGCTAGCTTTTAATTTTTGTCTAAAATCATCAATTCCCTCAAATTGATCAAAAGAATGATCTGTTTTTTCTCCAGATTGGTGCAAGCGTCTCAAGAGCTCCATTGCTTTTGCTACATCATCCCAATTATCATAATCTAGTTGCTTGGCATTAGGGATAAATTCTGAAATTTTCCAGCCCTCATTCTTGTTCATGGCAACAAAAGTACGGTCAATCTTTAATTTTGCAGCAATTTCCATGGAAGCCGCTTCACTAGCACGATCGATATAATTCTCCGTTCCTCTACCCGGATGACGGTAAACATATTTCTTCCCTAGGCAGTCAAATGAAAACGAAGTGTTGGTTAGACCATCTTTTAGAGGTTTGATATTGACAATATCTGAAGCTATACATCCTAATGTCTTACAGATGTTATCAATGATTTCCGAATTCGTATTCACCAAATAGTGTTCATCAAACTGACGCAACTCATCTAGTGAATCAAACTCCTTAACAATGTCTGCTGAATAATGCCGAGCTTCTAAAGGAAGCTCCTTGACGTGACGACTATAATAATCTTCCCAGAGTTGTTCGCGATATGGTTCGTGCTTAAATTCAGTTTCTAAAATATCTACAAACTTTTCACTAAATGCACGATCAAAATAAACGTGCCCCACCATAGCCCAAGTATTCGTCCCACCGATTTTAATATCGATAATCGTGTGATTGGAGTCTTCCTTAGAGCAGTATTCGTCTGTGTCTCCTTCTGCAAATATAGTCGAATAATAACCCCTGTAAATGTATCGTTCAAACGGATTTTCTACAAAATAATTATCCGATGAACAGATATAAGTGTTGGAAAGTTGATCTCTGACTAGCATGAGAGAAGAACAGTTATTGTATTTGTAGTAATCATTATTCACAACGATTTTAACGCCAAACTTTTCTGCCAGATAGAACATTTTTTCTTGCAGATAACCTACAATGACTGTAATATCCTCTATCCCAGCTTCTTGCAATTGCTTGATTTCTCTCTCAATCAAACGCTCACCTTTGACTTGAAGCAATCCTTTAGGTAGCTCATAAGACAAAGGGGCAAAGCGGCTACTCATACCTGCAGCCATGATAATGGCATTCTTCACCTGATACGGAGCCAAAGCATCCTCACCTAAGTCAGTTAAGTGATTTTCCTCACTGATCCACTTCTCTTCTTTACATTCCTTGAGAAGATTATTTACCGTCCCCAAAGCGATATCTAGCTGTTCAGCCAATTGTCTCTGCGTAAAGTTTTCGTCTTTGTGAGTCAACAAAAAATGTAAAAGTTTAAATTGTTTTTTTGATAGCATATCCTCAACCTCTTTTGTTCAATGTTTTTATCTATTCGATTATACAATGAACATTTGCTTTTGTCAAGTTAGATTCTATAGTAAGAAAACAGGGAACTATAATATTTGTAGTGGGTAAATTCCCTATAGATATTATGAAGCCTATTTTGTTGTAGAAAAAGTTCCGTAATATCTAGAATGAAAAATGACCAAACCATCATTAGAAAGAATCGTATGGAACAATTAAATTAACAGGAATATCCACAGGAAATCATCGCTAAACTGGATTATGATGCTCTATCTCGTCCTGATTACGCTAGCCAAACGAAGAAATATGATTTTCAAAAATTGTCTAAAATTCCTTACCTTGAAACAATTGGTATCCCCAATAGAACCCCTTCTTAGAAAAGCTGTTTCAAGTGCTATCATTTCTCGAAAATGACTCTCTCCAAAACTTCTCTCATCAATAAAAATTGAGCAAAAGTTGATTGAAAAGGCTTCTATGACCGATATTGCCCACCAGCAGGCCATTTCAACTTCAACTGTCATTCGCAAGCTCAATGACTTTCACTTTAAGCATGATTTTTCTCGGCTTCCAAAGACTATGTCTTGGGATGAGTACTCCTTTACCAAGGGAAAGATGAGTTTCATTACGCAAGATTTTGACAATCTCAATATCATCACTGTTCTTGAGGGAAGAACACAGCCTATCATCCGAAATCATTTTCTGCGCTACGATAGAGCAGTCCTATGTCAGGTAAAAATCATTACTATGGATATGTTTAGTCCCTACTATGCCTTAGCTAAACAGATTCGATTTCTAATTTCTAGGCTCAGGCTGAAACAGTCTCCCAGACTGTTTCACTCCCAAACGCTAAAATCGTGTTGGATCGCTTTCAAATTGTACAACATCTTAGCCGTGCTATGAGTCGTGTCCGTGTTCAAATCATGAATCAGTTTCATCAAAAATCTCATGAATACAAGGTTATCAAGCGTTACTGGAAACTCATTCAACAAGATAGTCGAAAACTCAGCGATAAACGTTTTTATCGCCCTACTTTTCGTATGTACTTGACCAATAAAGAGATTCTAGATAAGCTTTTGAGCTATTCGGAAGACTTGAAACACCACTATCATCTCTACCAACTCCTGCTTTTTCACTTTCAGAACAAGGAGGCAGACAAATTTTTCGGACTCATTGAGGACAATCTAAAGCAGGTTCATCCTCTTTTTCAGACTGTCTTTAAAACCTTCCTCAAGGATAAAGAGAAAATTGCCAACGCCCTTCAACTACCCTATTCCAACGCCAAACTGGAAGCAACGAATAATCTCATCAAACTTATCAAGCGCAATGCCTTTGGTTTTCGGAACTTTGAAAACTTCAAAAAAAGGATTTTTATCGCTCTGAACATCAAAAAAGAAAGGACGAAACGTGTCCTTTCTAGATCTTAGCTTTTCTTCAAACCACTACAGTTGACAATGAGCTCTGAAATCGAGCTCTGTGAATGAAGGGTAGACACACTTCATTCTGTTCCATTTCAATGATTAGAAGCTAACCTTCCAGTGCAGATGAGAATTGCTTTGCAATCTCAATATGCAGACTAAAATAATCCCCTGGATTTGATGACTGCTTCGCAATCTCTATTCACCGACTAAAAAGGTCCCCCGGACTATAATGATGATTGCTTCGCAATCTTCATTTGCAACCTAAACTAGTCTCCCAGACTAGTTTAGCCACCCAGATATGCTTTTCTGACTTCTTCTGATGAAGCAAGTTCTTTTCCTGTTCCTGATAGGACGATTTTTCCTGTTTCCAGTACATAGCCTCGGTCAGAGATAGCGAGTGCTTTATTAGCATTTTGTTCAATCAAGAGGACGGTTGTTCCTTGCTTCTGGATATCTTGAATGATATCAAAAATCTCTTGGATAAAGATTGGGGCAAGTCCCATTGATGGTTCATCTAAAAGAAGAAGTTTTGGTGTTGACATAAGAGCGCGTCCCATGGCAAGCATTTGTTGTTCTCCTCCTGAAAGAGTGGCTGCGTCCTGGTTCTTGCGTTCTTCAAGACGTGGGAAGCGTGAAAAGACCTTCTTCAAGTTAGCTTGATTTTCTTCACGATTTTTCTTTAAGAAAGCTCCCATTTCAAGATTTTCTATAACAGTCAAGCCAGGGAAGACGTGGCGTCCTTCTGGTACTTGTGAAAGACCACCTGCCACGATTTTCTGAGCTGGCATTTTTTGGATTTCTTGACCTAAAAATTCAATTTTTCCTGAGCTTGGTCTAACTAGACCAGACAAGGTACGAAGAATGGTTGTCTTACCTGCACCATTGGCACCGATAAGGGAAACTACTTCTCCTTCATTTACTTCAAAGCTTACATCACGGACTGCTTGGATCATACCGTAATGCACAGAAAGATTATCAACTTTTAACATAGACATTAGGCTTCACCTCCTAGATAAGCTTCGATAACACGTTTATTGGTCTTAATTTCGTCAGGAGTTCCCTGAGCAATCAAACGACCATATTCAAGAACGTAGATACGTTCTGTTACTTCCATAACCAGATTCATATCGTGTTCAATCAACATGATGGTAATCTTAAATTCATCTTTGATACGACGAATTAACTCAGTCAATTCAGCAGTTTCCTGCGGGTTCATCCCTGCGGCTGGTTCATCCAAAAAGAGAATTTTAGGTTCCGTAGCAAGGGCACGAACAATTTCCAAACGACGTTGTTGTCCGTAGGCAAGATTTTTAGCAAGAGTTTCTGCATCCCCATCTAAATCAAAGATTTTTAGCAATTCCAAAGCTTTAGCTTTTAATTCTTTTTCACTCTTGTAAAAAGCTGGTAGGCGTAAGAAACTAGCAAAAACATGTTGTTTGTGATGGTTACCAAAAGCAATCAAAACATTGTCCAAAACTGTTAAATCTTTAAAGAGACGGATATTTTGGAATGTACGTCCAAGTCCCAAAGAAGCAATCTTATAAGGTGACTTTCCATTCAAAAGGTGACCATCTAGTGTTACTGTTCCCTCACTTGGTTCATAAACACCCGTCAAGAGGTTGAAAAGGGTGGTTTTACCAGCTCCATTTGGACCGATTAGTCCAACCAGTTCCCCTTCGTTCAATTCAAGAGTCACATCTCCAACAGCTGTTAGACCGCCAAAATGTTTGGTTAACTGTTTTACTTCAAGTAATGCCATTAGTTTTGTTCCTCCTTTTTAGATTTTTTAAAGAAACGTGATAGGCTTAATTCCCATGTTCCAAGGAGTCCACCTGGTCTGAAAATCATTACCAATACCAAGGCCAAAGCGTAAATAATCATACGTACACTAGCAACATCTTGGAGAAGCATATTCAAAATTCCAAGAACAATAGCTGAAACAATCGCACCTGTAATTGAACCAAGTCCACCAAATACAACAATAATCAAAACGTTGATTGAGTTGATGAAAGTGTAATCTTTCGGTACAACTGAACCGATAAATCCTGCCTGAAGTGACCCTGCAATACTTGCAGTAATAGCACCAAAGACAAAGGCGATGATTTTAATTTTAGTCGTATTAACCCCAACTGACTCAGCAGCGATCTCGTCCTCACGAACAGAGAGAGTTGAACGTCCAATTGGACTACGCAAGAAGTTCAAGGTTGCAATGGTTGTAATCACGACAAAGAAGTAAACCATTTGCCAAGTTGTAAAGTTAGGAATTCCCAAGATACCTGCTGCACCATTTGTAAGGCTTCCACCATTGATGATAAAGATACGGATAATTTCAGAAACACCAAGAGTCGCTACCGCAAGATAGTCCCCCTTCAAGCGTAAGGTTGGAATTCCGACAAGCAAGGCAACTGCTCCTGAAAGCAAAGCACCTATAAGCATGGCTCCAAAGAAGGCACCGTAGGTTGGTGATTTAGAACCAATAATAGCTGCAGCATAGGCACCAATCGCCATGAAACCAGCATGCCCAAGTGAAAATTGTCCTGAAAAACCAACGATTAAGTTGAGACCAACAGCCAGAATAATATTAATTCCAATTTGTTGTAAAATCTGTACATAGAATAGGTTGAGTACTCCGACTGAAACCAGTACACTAATCAAGCCATAGCCAGCTAACAAAAGGAGTAACCATAGAATATTAACTTTTAAATTTTCTTTCATCGTTTACACCTTCTCTTTCACATTTTTACCAAGGATACCAGCTGGGCGGACAATCAAGATCAACAACAAGATTCCATAAACAATGGCATCACGGAAGTCTGACATTCCAAAGGCTGTCGCAAAGGTTTCCAATAAACCAATTACAAAACCACCAAGAGCTGCACCAGGAATGATTCCGATACCACCAAGTACTGCAGCAACGAAAGACTTAAGACCTGGAGTAACCCCCATCAAAGGCTCAAGAGAGTTATAATAAAGGGCAATCAGAACACCAGCCGCACCCGCAAGAGCAGAACCTAAAGCAAAGGTAAAGCTGATAGTACGGTTTACATTGATCCCCATCAATTGCGCTGCATCACTATCTACGGATACTGCACGCATGGCTTTCCCCATCTTAGTCTTTTGAACAATGACTTGTAACAAAATCATCAAAATCAAGGAAATGGCCAAGATCATTAACTGCACATTTGTTAAGCTAATTGGTCCCAAATCATAGCGAACTGTTTGAATCGCTTGAGGGAAGGCACGGGTATTGGCACCAACCAGATAGACCATCCCATACTCCAATAGGAAAGAAACCCCAATAGCCGTAATCAAAACAGCAATACGAGTAGAGTGACGCAAAGGTCGGTAAGCAAGGAACTCAATCACGACACCAAGGAGGGCTGTCGCTAGCATAGCTACAATAAGCGCTACAAAGAAATTCATTTGGAAAGAATTAATCAAGAAATAACCGATAAAGGCTCCCATCATATAAATATCACCGTGGGCGAAGTTGATGAGCTTGATAATTCCGTAAACCATGGTATATCCTAGGGCTAATAGCGCGTAAACACTACCTAGAATCAAACCATTTACTAGTTGTTGGAGCATAAGATTCACTCTTTCTATTTATAATTCCGAGGGTTTCCCCTCACTTTTTGATAGGTTCTTAAACATCGAAACAGGGAGTGAGTCAGAGGCTCATTCCCTATTTCAATATTTTTCTATTATGGTTTTACAACTTCTGCTGCTTCAACCTTACCATTGTTCATGGTCATCATGTAAGCAGTTTTGACTGTGTTGTGGTCTGCATCGAAACTTGTTTGACCAGTTACACCTTCAAAGTCTTTTGTTTTAGCAAGGTTGTCCTTAATCTCACCTGAGTTTTTAGCACCTTTTGCTGCGTTTGCTACAAGGTGAACTGAATCATAAGCCAAGGCTGCAAATGTTGAAGGCTCTTCATTGTACTTAGCACGGTAAGCGTCAAGGAAGGCTTTTGCTTTAGCTGAAACTTCTACAGTAGTTGAGAAGCCTGAGATAAAGTAGATGTTTGATGCTTTTTCAGGAGTTGCTTGTTGTACAAACTCTTCACCGTTGAATCCATCACCACCAACGATTGGCTTGTCAATTCCCATACCACGCGCTTGGTTTACAATTTTACCAGCTTCAGTGTAGTAACCAGGAACAACGATGGCATCAAAGTCTTTCCCTTTCATTTTTGTAAGGGCTGCTTGGAAGTCTGTATCACCTGCTACGAAAGTTTCATCTGCAACGATTTCACCTTTGTATGCTTCACGGAAGGCTTTGGCAATCCCTTTAGCATAGTCGCTGGCGTTGTCAGTGTATAGAACAACTTTCTTAGCGTTTAATTTTTCAGTAACATAGTTTGAGA
Organism: Streptococcus mitis; assembly: GCF_946190325.1. Classification (GTDB taxonomy): domain Bacteria; phylum Bacillota; class Bacilli; order Lactobacillales; family Streptococcaceae; genus Streptococcus; species Streptococcus mitis_CF. The sequence continues at coordinate 23,574 of NZ_CAMHZR010000004.1, forward strand.
TAATTTTTCCTTGGAAGCTATCTTGGAAAGTTCCAATAAATAGGTAATCTTGACCTTTAGTCAATCCATCTTGAGTCGCACTTGGTGAAATCAATGGAACACCTGCTTTTGTAGCGTTAGCTACCGCAGCTGCTGTTGCACCAGATGTCGCAGGTCCTACGATTGCTGATACTTTAGATTGGGTTACAAGGTTAGTTGTTACTGAAGCAGCCTCTGCTGTTTCAGACTTGTTATCTTTATCGACTACCTCGATTTGTTTTCCATCGATACCACCTGCTGCATTGATTTCATCAACAGCAAGTTGGGCACCTTTTTGTTCAGATGTTCCGTAGGCAGCTACGGCACCAGTTTCTTCGAAGTTAAATCCAATTTTGATTGTCTTTTCCTCTACTGAGTTACCAGCAGCGTTTGACGCTCCAGACTTCACTTCTCCACAGGCTGCAAGAAGTGCTACACTTGCAAGCGCCACAAACGATAGGGCAAATTTTTTCTTCATCTTTTTTTGTCTCCTTATTTCTTAAATAAATAGCATGTTAAGAATATACCGAATTATCAGAAAATTGTCAACACTTTTCTTGAACTTTTTCGATGATAACGTTTTCCTCTCGATGAAGATTGCCCACAAAGGGTGTTTCCAGCTCTTGGATATGACAAACCCTGACTTTTTTTATAAACTTTTCCTTGCCCAAGCGCCCGACCAATTGCTCCATTTCTTGAGTTGGAACATAGAGTTGTAAGTAACGATGTTTCTTGGAATGATAGGTAATATCTCCATAATCCTGCAATTTTTTGGCATCACGATTATAGTAAAGATAGATAATCAAGCCAGATCGTTTGACTTTTTCAAACATGATAAATCCTCTTTCTAAGAAATCTCTCCCTATTATACCAAAAAAAGCAAACCCAGTCGAGTTTGCCTTCTTTCATCATTAATTCAATGAATTGTTGGCCATGATTTCATCAATAAAGCCATATTCAAGTGTTTCTTGGGCACTCATCCAGTTATCGCGTTCTGCATCTGCGTGAACTTTTTCGATTGACTGACCTGAATTTTCAGCCAAGATTTTTTCCAAGGTATTACGAGTTTTAAGCAAGTGTTCTGCAGCGATCGCCATATCGGTTTGCTGAGTACCTCCACCTGTACCACCCATTGGTTGGTGGATCATATACTCTGCATTTGGAAGCATGAAACGTTTGCCTTTTGCTCCACTTGATGCAATGACCGTCCCCATAGATGCTGCCATTCCCATAACAATGGTTTGGACATCTGCCTTGATAAAGTTCATGGTATCAACGATTGCCAAACCAGCTGAAACGGAACCACCAGGTGTATTTACATAAAGGTAAATATCCTTTGTACTATCTTGGGCATCCAAGAAAAGCAACTGGGCAATAACAGAGTTGGCCATATTGTCTTCAACTGGGCCTGTCAGCATAATGATGCGGTCTTTAAGAAGACGTGAGTAAATATCGTAGGAACGTTCTCCACGGCTTGTTTGTTCAATAACTACAGGAATCATTTATTTCTCCTTTTGAGTTTTAATTTTATTGGTCAAATGACTGAAGATAAGACTATTATAATATCTTGGTCAAAAAAGGTCAAATTTTTGCTCTGTTTTCATTAGACAGAAACAAAAATTCAACCTCCTTTCGTGACTGGAAATCCTTTTCCAAGTCAATCTCTTTTTTATTTTATTTTGTACCGAACAAGCGGTCCCCAGCATCTCCAAGACCTGGAACGATATAACCGTGTTCGTTCAAGCGTTCATCCAAGGCTGCTGTAAAGATTTCTACATCTGGATGAGCTTCTTGAAGGGCTTTAACACCTTCTGGAGCAGATACAAGGCAGACAAATTTGATATTTGATGCGCCACGTTTTTTAAGAGAATCAACTGCCAAGATTGCTGATCCACCTGTTGCCAACATTGGGTCTACCACAAAAATTTGACGTTGGTCAATATCTTCAGGCAATTTCACCAAGTACTCAACTGGTTGAAGTGTTTCTTCATCACGGTACATACCGATGTGACCAACCTTAGCAGCTGGAACCAAGCTCAAAAGTCCATCAACCATCCCGATACCTGCACGCAAGATTGGAACGATAGCCAATTTCTTACCTGCCAATTGTTTTTGAACTGTTTTTGTGATTGGTGTTTCGATTTCTACATCTTCTAGTGGAAGATCACGAAGTACTTCATACCCCATCAACATTGCAATCTCATCTACTAGCTCACGAAAAGCTTTTGTAGAAGTATCTGTACGACGCAAGATTGACAATTTGTGTTGAATCAGTGGATGATTAATAACTTCAATTTTTCCCATTTTTGGAATTCCTTCTTTCAATTTATTCTTCTTATTATACCAAAAAACGGTTTAAAAATCTTTCTAAACCATTTATTTTTGATAATTTTTACATTAGATCTGCCTCTTTAAGAGCTGCTTGTACTGTCTCAAGTGGTAAATGGGTTAATTCTGTTCCCTTTTCTTGATAAAGGTATTGGGCATAGTCGTCCATTCGGTACTGGTTGATATAAACCACGCGCTTACAACCAACCTGAAGCAATTGTTTTGTACAGTTTAGACATGGAAAGTGGGTCACATAGGCTGTAAAGCCTTTGGGAACCCCACGTTCTGCACCTTGGAGAATGGCATTAACCTCTGCGTGAAGAGTGCGAACACAGTGACCTTCAATGACCAGACATTCGTGATCAATACAATGCTCAGTCCCTGACACCGAACCATTATAACCAGTGGAAATAACTTTATTATCCTTTACCAAAATTGCGCCCACTTTGGCACGTTTACAAGTGGAACGATTGGCAATTAGTAAGGCTTGGGCTGCAAAATACTCATCCCATGCTAGTCTTTTTTCAGTCATATCTCTTCTCCTTTTTCTCTATTTTTTAAAAAATGGTAACCGTAAATCCGCAATCTTTTCAGCTGGTACCTTCATGCCATCCTTGATCCATTTTAAAAGGACTGAGACGATGGCTGAACTCCAGAAGGAATGAAGATAAGAGCTGACACCTTTTGATTTTCCATGGTATTTTTCTAGAAATTCCTGCATGGCTTGGACAAAGATTTTTTCCAGATGGTAATCTAAGGCAAGTTGAATCACTCTGGCTTCCTTTCTTGCTTCTCGGAAAAGATGAACCCAAACCAGATAAAGATCTGTCTTTAAATCATAATGGTGCAGTTGTTCCATGATGTTGTGGACAGTTCGTTTAAAGACGCTTTCTAAAATCTCCTCTTTGGAATCATAATTGCGATAAAAGGCCGCACGAGAAACGCCTGCACGTTTGACCAATTCAGAGATACTAATCTTGGTCAAGTCCTTTTTTTCCAAGAGCTGCAAGAGGGCTGTTTCGATGGCTTCTCTAGTTAATAAATTGGATTCTTGGTTTGATTTTCTGAGATTTTCAAGAGACTTTTCAGAGATTCTACGTTCAGACATAACATTTTCTTTCTACTTGTCACAACAGACGGATGAGGCTTTTGTTTCAAGGGCTTTCATGATATAATTGTAAAAAAAGACAGAACCTTTGTCAATGTATAACTGACAAAGATGGAGAATTTCTATGACTTGGAAGATTATTGCTGACTCTGGTTGTGATTATCGTCAGCTGGCAACACCAGCTATTGACACGACCTTTGTAAGTGTCCCCTTAACCATTCAAGTAGCTGATCAGGTCTTTGTTGATGATGCCAGTCTTGACATTGACCAAATGATGGAAACCATGTATGCAACTGCAGAAGCTTCAAAATCAGCTTGTCCAAGCCCAGATGATTATTTGCGAGCATTTGAAGGAGCCAAAAATATTTTCCTAGTAACCATCACTGGTACTCTTTCTGGCAGTCACAATAGTGCTCAACTAGCAAAGAATATTTATCTAGAAGACCATCCTGACACTAAGATTCATGTAATTGATAGTTTGTCTGCTGGTGGAGAAGTTGACTTGCTCGTAGAAAAATTAAATGATTTGATTGACCAAGGCTTATCTTTTGAAGAAGTGGTTGAAGCTATCACTGCCTATCAAGAAAAAACCAAGTTACTTTTTGTCCTAGCTAAAGTCGATAACTTGGTGAAAAATGGCCGTTTGAGCAAGCTTATCGGTACAGTCGTTGGCCTTCTCAACATCCGTATGGTCGGAGAAGCTAGTGAAACTGGAACCCTTGAATTGCTACAAAAAGCAAGAGGAGCAAAGAAATCGATTCAGGCAGCATATGAAGAGTTAGTGAAAGCAGGATATGCTGGTGGTCGTATTGTCATGGCTCAACGCAATAACGAGAAATGTTGCCAACAGCTTTCAGACCGAATCCGTGAAAATTTCCCACAGGCGAATATTAAAATTCTCCCAACATCTGGTCTCTGCAGTTTCTATGCAGAAGATGGTGGTTTGCTGATGGGATATGAAATTGATTAATTGCATTCTTGACAAGAGGTGACCATCATCTCTTGTTTTTTTGTGGTACAATAGAGCTATGAAACATTTTGATACTATTGTCATCGGTGGAGGTCCTGCTGGTATGATGGCTACGATTTCCAGTAGCTTTTATGGACAGAAAACCCTCCTCATCGAAAAAAATCGGAAACTTGGAAAAAAATTAGCTGGTACTGGTGGGGGACGTTGCAATGTAACCAACAACGGAACTCTAGATGACCTACTAGCTGGCATCCCTGGAAATGGGCGCTTTCTCTACAGTGTCTTCTCCCAATTTGATAACCATGATATCATTAATTTTTTTACAGAAAATGGTGTTAAACTTAAGGTCGAAGACCACGGACGCGTCTTTCCTGCTAGTGACAAGTCTCGGACCATTATCGAGGCCTTGGAAAAGAAAATCACTGAATTAGGTGGTCGAGTTGCTACTAAAACGGAGATTGTTTCGGTTAAAAAGATAGACGACCAGTTTGTCCTTAAGTCCGCAGACCAAACCTTCACTTGTGATAAACTCATTGTCACAACTGGTGGGAAATCCTATCCCTCTACTGGTTCGACTGGTTTTGGTCACGAGATTGCCCGTCATTTTAAGCATACCATTACCGATCTTGAAGCCGCTGAAAGTCCTTTGTTGACAGATTTTCCACACAAGGCCTTGCAAGGAATTTCATTGGACGATGTGACCCTAAGCTATGGTAAGCATGTCATCACTCACGATTTGCTCTTTACCCACTTTGGTTTGTCAGGCCCTGCTGCTCTGCGTATGTCCAGCTTTGTCAAGGGCGGAGAGGTTCTCTCACTGGATGTTCTACCTCAACTTTCTGAGAAAGACTTGGCTACATTTCTAGAAGAAAATCGGGAAAAATCTCTAAAAAATGCCTTAAAAACTTTACTTCCAGAACACTTGGCAGAATTTTTTGTGCCAGGCTATCCTGACAAAGTCAAACAACTGACTGAAAAGGAACGCGAACAACTTGTCCAGTCTATCAAGGGACTTAAAATTCCTGTAACTGGTAAAATGTCCCTTGCTAAGTCCTTTGTTACCAAAGGGGGCGTCAGTCTCAAGGAAATCAATCCCAAAACTCTAGAAAGTAAGCTGGTACCTGGACTCCACTTTGCTGGCGAGGTACTGGATATCAATGCCCACACGGGTGGGTTTAACATCACTTCTGCCCTCTGTACTGGTTGGGTGGCGGGATCAAACCCAATCTAAATCTGAATTATTTAATGGCTAAATCAGCCCCAAAAGAAAGGAAGTCCTTTGGAACATATTATCTTGTTAAGGGGAGTTACTCCTAATGGAAAAAATGCTATCCCTAAAATGTCTTATCTAGTAGATATCTTAACAGAAGCCGGTTTTCAACAAGTTCGAACCTATATTCAAAGTGGGAATATCATTCTTGAAAGTGATTTAGATTTAGAAGAAATACGAGAATGTGTTCATACTCTGATAAAGGAAAAAATTGGGGCCGACTTAAAAATGGTTATCAAGAACAAAAGTGATTTTAAAAAAATTGTCCAAGAAAACCCTTTTGGAGAACACTATCTTTATGACCGTATACACGTGATTTTTTATCAAGAATCTATTCAAAGCCTCCCTTTAGACAAATTGAAAATTGATTACGGTGAAGAAGAAATTTGTATTGGTAACCACTGCCTTTACCTCTATCTCCCTAGAACTGCTAAACAAAAGAAACTCCATACCAACTATCTTGAAAAGCTTTTTAATGTAGATTTGACCATGCGAAAACTAAATGTGGTAGAAAAATTATTAAGCAAATAGTGCTTGAATTTAGTAAAAATCGGAAGAATGCTCCTCCGATTTTATTTTGTCTGAGTTTGGACATAATAGGCAATCACATCTGATGTGTACTGGGCTGTTCCAGGTCCAAATTTGTCAATGTTTTCCTTAAATTCTGGGTTGTAGACGTAGCCTTTACCGATATAACCAAATACCTCAATAGAGCAGTCAAATCCATAAGTACGGATGGCTTGCAAGAGTTTAGCGGCTTCTTCTTGATTTTCGGTTGCTGTTACAGGTAGACCAGCTTGAAGATTTTGTGACAAGGCTCGAAAGACTTGATTGAAGGCAGCCGTAGCTTCGTCTTCGTGACCTTTTTGGCGCTCCAGCGCTTGGTCCATGACTTCTTGTCCATATTTCTCTACCGCCTCTTGGTGGTATTTTTGATGGTCTTGGTAGTTAAATCCAGCAAATTTCTCTTGAATGCTCATTTCTCTTTCTCCTTTTTGTTCTTGAATGGTTTTTTGCAAGGTTGAAATCAAGGTATCCAGATGTTCCCTTTCTCGAGTCAAATAGTCCAACTGCCTGGTCAAATGAGGCAATAAATCTTCTCTTTCTTCCTTTAATAGCTCTGCTATTTTTTCTAAAGAAAAACCTAGATATTTGTAATAAAGAATAACCTGAAGGCGTTCCAAATCCTCCTGACTATAGGTTCGATAGCCATTTTCCGACTTTAAAGGAACCAAAAGTCCTATCTTATCGTAGTGGTGTAGGGTCTTGACAGAGACGCCCGAAAGCTGGGCAGCTTCTTTTATATGGTACATGATTTCCTCCTTATACTCAATGAAAATCAAAGAGCAAACTAGGAAGCTAGCCGCAGGCTGTACTTGAGTACGGTAAGGCGACGCTGACGTGGTTTGAATTTGATTTTCGAAGAGTATTACATTGATAGTATAACCCCTCCCCCTAGGTCAGAGTCAAGCGTTTTTGCGAAATTTTTTACTTTATCATAACATGAAAATGGTTTTCTTGACAGACCTTAGAAAACATGATAGGATAGTCAAGTCTATCAATCAAAAGAAAGGCTCATTTTGAGTACTGATGAGGCTATTTGCCAAGGGCAGTAGCTTTTTCTTTTGTAATACTAATTTTAGGAGTTTAACTATGTCTGAAAAATCGCAATGGGGTTCTAAACTGGGCTTTATCCTAGCATCTGCTGGTTCAGCCATCGGACTTGGTGCCGTTTGGAAATTCCCCTACATGACTGCTGCTAATGGTGGAGGAGGCTTTTTACTTGTCTTTCTCATTTCCACTATTTTAATTGGTTTCCCCCTTTTGCTGGCTGAATTTGCTCTCGGCCGAAGTGCTGGTGTCTCAGCAATCAAAACCTTTGGAAAACTCGGCAAGAATAGCAAGTACAACTTTATCGGTTGGATTGGTGCCTTCGCCCTCTTTATCCTCTTATCTTTCTACAGTGTTATTGGAGGATGGATTTTAGTCTATCTAGGCATTGAGTTTGGGAAATTGTTCCAACTTAGCGGAACTGGTGATTATGCTCAATTATTTACTTCAATCATTTCAAATCCAGCCATTGCCCTAGGAGCTCAAGCGGCCTTTATCTTATTGAATATCTTTATTGTATCACGTGGGGTTCAAAAAGGGATTGAAAGAGCATCGAAAGTCATGATGCCCCTGCTCTTTATCATCTTTGTCGTCATCATCGGTCGTTCTCTCAGTTTGCCAAATGCCATGGAAGGGGTTCTTTACTTCCTCAAACCAGACTTTTCAAAACTGACCAGTGCTGGTCTCCTCTATGCTCTGGGACAATCTTTCTTTGCCCTTTCACTAGGGGTTACAGCCATGCTGACATATGCTTCTTATTTGGATCAGAAAACCAATCTAGTCCAGTCAGGAATTTCTATTGTAGCAATGAACATCTCGGTGTCCATCATGGCAGGTCTAGCCATTTTCCCTGCTATGTCAGCCTTCAATATCCAATCTGAAGGGGGACCGAGCTTGCTCTTTATCGTCTTGCCTCAACTCTTTGACAAGATGCCTTTTGGAACCATTTTCTACATCCTTTTCCTCTTGCTCTTCCTCTTTGCGACGGTCACTTCTTCTGTCGTCATGCTGGAAATCAATGTGGGAAATATCACCAATCAGAATAACAGCAAACGTGCCAAATGGAGTGCCATTTTAGGAATTTTGACCTTTGTCTTTGGAATTCCTTCAGCCCTATCTTACGGTGTCATGGCAGATGTTCACATCTTTGGGAAGACCTTCTTTGACGCTATGGACTTCTTGGTTTCCAATCTCCTTATGCCATTTGGAGCTCTCTGCCTTTCACTTTTTACAGGCTATATCTTTAAAAAGGTTCTTGCAATGGAGGAACTCCATCTCGATGAAATAGCATGGAAACAGGGACTGTTCCAAGTCTGGCTATTCCTTCTTCGTTTCATCATTCCAATCATCATCATCGTGGTCTTTATCGCCCAATTTATGTAATCAAAAGGACTTGAGTAATGAACTCAGGCCCTTTCTTTTTTATGGATGGCTAACAATCAATTCCAAATCTTGTCCTTCCAAGGTCCAAGCTTCAACATCACTTGGTAGGATAAAGTGGCTACCTTTTTGGATTGGATAGTTTTTTCCGTCAACAGTCAGTTGACCTTGACCAGCTAAGACACTAAACAAGCTGTAGTCAGCTGTCTTTTCGAAGTCAACTTTTCCAGTAATTTCCCACTTGTAAACTGCAAAGAAATCATTGGATACAAGGAGAGTGGAACGCAAATCATCTGCTTTAACAGTTACAGGACGGCTATTTGCAGGCTCACCAATGTTCAAGACATCAATGGATTTTTCAAGGTGAAGTTCACGCAAGTTGCCATTATTATCCTTACGGTCAAAGTCATAGACACGGTAGGTTGTGTCGCTAGATTGTTGTGTTTCAAGGATTAAAATACCTGCACCAATAGCGTGCATAGTCCCACTTGGTACGTAGAAGAAATCTCCAGCCTTAACAGGCACTTTTGTCAGCAAGGCATCCCAGTTCTTGTCCTCGATTTGCTGGCGGAGTTCTTCTTTTGATTTGGCATTGTGACCGTAGATAATCTCTGAACCTTCATCTGCAGCGATGATATACCAGCATTCTGTTTTTCCGAGCTCGCCTTCATGTTCTAGACCATAGGCATCGTCTGGGTGAACTTGGACACTGAGCCAGTCGTTAGCATCCAGAATCTTAGTCAACAGTGGAAATACAGGTTCTGGACGATTGCCAAACAATTCACGGTGCTCTGCATATAAAGTAGCAAGATCTGTTCCCTCGTAGCGACCATTGGCAACTTTAGAGACACCATTTGGATGGGCTGAGATGGCCCAATATTCTCCGATTTTTTCACTTGGGATGTCGTAGCCAAACTCATCACGTAGCTTGGTACCACCCCAGATTTTTTCTTGCATAACTGATTGTAAAAATAATGGTTCTGACATGTCGATCTCCTGTCTGATTTTTCTCCCCTCATTATAGCAAAAAAAGAGTTCCAGTTGAACTCTTTTTCACATCTTATAAAGTAGGGAGAAGATTTTATAAAAATAGTGAACAAATGTGCTCTACTCAAAGCTTGCACCATTGCTGGCAATGACATCCTTGTACCAGTAGAAGGATTTCTTCTTGCTACGTTTGAGGCTTCCATGACCAGCATTATCTCGATCTACATAGATAAAGCCATAGCGCTTGTTCATTTCGCCTGTTCCAGCTGAAACCAGATCGATACAGCCCCAAGTCGTATAACCAAGCAAGTCAACGCCATCTTGGTAAATGGCATCTCGCATGGCCTTGATATGAGCCTCTAAGTAAGCAATCCGATAGTCATCTGCTACATGACCATTCTCATCCGGTGTATCCATAGCACCTAGACCGTTTTCCACGATGAACATTGGCTTTTGGTAACGATCCCAGATAGCATTGAGGGTGATACGAAGACCAAGTGGGTCAATCTGCCATCCCCATTCTGAGGATTCAAGATAAGGATTTTTGAGAGAGGCAAAGATATTTCCAGCAGTTAATTCTTTAACTTCTGGATCACCTGAGGCTACTAGACTTGCATAGTAAGAGAAGGAAACAAAGTCAACAGTATTGTCCTTCAACAACTCTAAATCTTCTGCAGTCATTTGAATCTCGATTCGCTCACGCTCCCACTGCTTCTTGGCGTAGTTTGGGTATTCCCCACGCGCTTGAACATCAATGAAGAAGTAACTCTTGCGGTCTTCCTCCATGGCTGCCCAGTAGTCTCTTGGATGGGCTGTGTTAGGATAGTATTGCCCTGCAGCCAACATACATCCCACCTTATTTTCTGGGTCAATTTCGTGGGCAATCTTTGTCGCAAGAGCTGAAGCTACCAACTCATAGTGTGCAGCCTGATATTTAACCAGTTCTTGATTTTCTCCTTCTTCAAAACAGAGCCCAGCTCCCATAAAGGGGGCATGGAGAATCATGTTGATTTCGTTGAAGGTAAGCCAATATTTGACCAAACCCTTATAGCGGGTAAAGAGTGTGCGACAAAGTTTTTCATAGAAGTCTAACATCCGACGATTGCGCCAACCACCGTACTCTGTAATCAAGTGCATAGGACAGTCGAAATGAGTGATAGTCACCAGAGGTTGGATACCATACTTGTGGCACTCCTTAAATAAATCCTCATAAAAGGCTAGACCAGCTTCATTTGGCACTGTTTCGTCGCCCTTAGGAAAAATCCGAGTCCAAGCAATGGATAGACGATAAGTCTTAAAGCCCATTTCCGCAAAAAGGGCAATATCTTCCTTGTAATGATGGTACATATCAATAGCTTGCTTGGCTGGGTAAAAATAGCCCTCCTCAAACGAAAACATCTTTTTCTGACCTGTGATAATGGCTTCACGATCTGGACCGATGGGGACGACATCCACATTCGCCAATCCACGACCTTCTAAATTATAAGCACCCTCACACTGGTTGGCAGCTGTCGCTCCGCCCCACAAGAAACCATCCGGAAAAGTCAGTTTTTCGGTCATAACTCTACTCACTTTCTTATTTGCTTGTTCATTTACTTATATTATAACTTATTCTGTAAACCTTTTCTTATAAAATACTGTGACATACTGATACTATTCTACTATTTAAGTTTATCAGATTGTTTTTTAAAAAATTATCCTCTAGAAAAAGTAAATAGCCTCCCCTGAAACAAAAAAGAAGACTGAAAACTAGTCTCCTCTGTTCCTTTTAAATCAAAGCTGTAATAACCGTCACTAGGCCAAAAATAATACCTGGTGCATTAGCTGCTGCAAGGGGGATATCTCTTTCTTTTTTGAAAAGACCGTAGTAAACCCAGAGACTACAGTTGATGGCAGCAACCAAGGGCTGGATGAAATTTCCTTTTTGACCAGCCAGATTGTTCATGATTTGTGGGAAGTAAGACACATACATCATAACAGACATAAAGGTCGCTACCCAACCTAAAATTTTCATTTGTTTTTCAGACATTTTCAAAACCTCTTTCATTTTTACTGAATCTTATTTTAAAATATTCTTTCAAAACAATCAAGTCTTTAAAACTTTTGTTATAAAGATATAAACTATCACAATCTTGTTATAAGAAAGAGGGAACAGAAAAAAGACCGAATTGCTCCGTTCTGTTTACTCAATCAAATATTAGAAAATGAATACTCCTTTTCAATGAATCGATTGATTGATGGTAAATAAGCCGTTAGAAATTATTGACAGTATCGAAATTTTCTAGTAAAATGAATTTTGTTAATACCTAAATGGTGTGTAGTTTTCTATCAACATAGTCAGGAGAAAAGGAACTTATGCTAAAAAAATTTAATGAATTGTCACTGAAAGATAAGGCTTATCTAATTGGCGGTTTGAGCTTATTAGTCATTGTGATCTCATTTGGTCTACTCAATCGTCAAACAGTAACTGTCAGTCTTGTCTTTACACAACTATCTGCTCCCTTGATTTTGGTGATTTTTACTTGTCTAGTAATCGGGATCATTGCTGGTAGTGCTATTGGTATTAGCTATCACCATAACAAGACTCAAGATCTGAGAAGCCGCATTGCTGAAGCAGAAGCGACTATCAATATAAAAGACAGGGAGCTTGTCCAGTACGAGGAACAGGTGCAACAATTAAAACAGGAAGCCAAACAATAAGTGTAGAAATCATAACCACCCGTGAAAACGGGTGGTTTTTTGTCTCGCACCTAACGGAGCGAGACGGACTGAAAGTCGCATAAATACAAAAAAGATCGAATTGCTCCGATCTTTTTAAGTTTCACTCCAAGAATGTTTAGATAAAAAATTTGATAATAGAATTACCTACTTCATACGATAAAAATCAATCACTAGACCAGCAGGGCCTTTAGCTAATAAGGACTCTGTTCCCCAATCGGTTACAGTTGGACCGTTTAAAACCTGGATACCAAGCTCGTTCAACCGTTTGTAGTTCTGGTCTACATCCTCAACCTCGATATGAAGAATGATTCCTGACTGAAAATCTTCCAAAGGAATCAAATGATTTTGGGACAACATCAAACAGTGACTGCCAATCGTAAACTGAGCAAAACTGTCATCAACATAATCGGACTTTTTATCCAAAATACGCTCCAAGTCAGCACAGACTTGTGGAACATCTGAAACGATAATATCTAATTGATTTAAATTCATTTACTATACTCCATAAAAAGACCGGATTGCTCCGATCTTTTTAAGTTTCGCTCTAAGAAAATCAAAGAATAAACAAGGCATCGAACCGCAGGCAGTACTGAAGTACGGCAAGGTGAAGATAACACAGTTTACATTTGATTTTCGACGAGAGAAATTATTTAATTGCGCGTGATTGCAACCCTTCTTCTTCCAAGAAGAGGCGGAATGGTACGAGTTCTTCTGCTTCGTATTTTTCCTTGAAGTCTTTGATTGCTTCTTCTGAGTGAAGTTTTGGATCCAATTCAAGTACTTCTACTGGAAGTGGACGGTGTGGAGTGATGCGAGCATCGATCACAACAGTTTTACCTTCTTTGTTGAGTTTAACAGCTTCTGCAACAACTGCATCGATGTCTTCGATACGGTCAACTGTAAATCCTACAGCACCTTGAGCTTCAGCGATTTTCGCATAGTCAGCATTAGGGAAGTCACAACCAAACAAGTGTTTGTTTGTGTCTTCGTATTTGTCCTTGATGAAGGCATATTTACCATTTGAGAAGACAACGTTGATAACTGGAAGGTCGTATTGAACGTTTGTGATAACGTCTGGGTAGCACATGTTGAATGCACCGTCACCCATGATGTTCCATACTTGGCGATCTGGATTGTCTTTCTTAGCAGCGATACCACCAGGAAGGGCAATACCCATTGTCGCAAAGAGTGGAGATGTACGCCACATGTTCTTAGGTGTCATGTGAAGGTGACGAGTAGATGTTTGAGTAGTGTCACCTACGTCGATTGAGTAGATAGCGTCTTGATCAGCATGTTTGTTGATTGCATTGTAAACTTGATACAATTGCAATTCACCCTCAGTTTTACCTTCGAGTTTGTTCATGTAATCACGCCAGTTTTGGTTGTTCTTAACGTTTGCACGCCACCATGGAGTAGATTCAACTGGGTTCACTTTGTCAAGGATAGCTTTAGCTGCTTGACCTGCATCACCAAGGATTGAAGCGTCTAGGGCATGACGTTTACCAAGTTTGTAAGGGTCGATATCGACTTGGATGAATTTTTCAGTATTCTTGAATGCTTCGTAAACTTCAGCAAATGGGAAGTTTGAACCAAGGAAAAGAACTGTGTCTGCTTCAAAGACCACTTCGTTGGCTGGTTTCCAACCAACACGGTAAGCAGAACCTGTCAAACCTTCATAGTGCCATTCGAAAGCTTCAAAGTTTTTACCAGTTGTGATGATTGGTGCTTTGATTTTACGTGACAATTCAGTAATCACTTCACCAGCTTTAACACCACCATAACCAGCATAGATAACTGGACGTTCAGCATTGTTCAAGATTTCAACAGCTTTGTCGATTTCAACTTCGTTCAAAGCAGGAGCGATAAATGAACGCTCGTATGAACCTGATCCATAGTATGAGTTTTCGTCAATTTCTTGGAAACCGAAGTTTACTGGGATTTCAACAACAGCTGGACCTTTTTTAGAAACTGCAGCACGGCAAGCTTCGTCAATTACTTTTGGCAATTGCTCAGCGTAAGCTACACGTTTGTTATATACAGCGATACCATTGTACATTGGGTTTTGGTTCAATTCTTGGAAAGCATCCATGTTGAGTTCGTTAACCGGACGTGATCCAAGGATTGCTAGGAATGGAGTGTTATCCATAGCTGCATCGTAAACACCGTTAATCAAGTGAGTCGCACCTGGACCACCTGAACCAACTGCAACCCCGATTGAGCCGCCGAATTTAGCTTGCATAACCGCTGCAAGAGCACCTGTTTCTTCGTGGCGAACTTGCAAGAAGCGGATGTCTTTGTCTTCAGCCAAAGCATCCATCAATGAGCTGAGTGTTCCTGATGGGATACCGTAGATAGTGTCTACGCCCCATGTTTTCAATACATTAAGCATTGCTGCAGATGCAGTAATTTTCCCTTGAGTCATAATGATAACTCTCCTTCAAATATTTTTAAATCTACTAAAAAAGGTTTCATATAGTTTTTGAAAACGTTTCAGTAAATTTTTACAATACTAATTTATCACATTTATTTTGACTTTACTAAGAATCTGCTCAGAAGTTTCTATTCTCTATTGCAGTACAGTTTGAAAATTTTTTTAGCTTCTGTTTTATAATACTCAATGAAAATCAAAGAGCAAACTAGGAAGCTAGCCACAGGTTGCTCAAAGCACAGCTTTGAGGTTGCAGATAAAGCTGACGTGATTTGAAGAGATTTTCAAAGAGTATAAAAAGCGAGCAAGCCCGCTTTTAATCTATTTTACTAAAGTTTAAGAGAAGGGAACTGGTCAGAACGGATACAGAACTAAAGGCCATGGCTAGACCTGCCAGTTCTGGATTGAGGGCCAGTCCAACACCTGAAAAGACTCCTGCTGCAATCGGAATTCCGGCGACATTGTAGATAAAGGCCCAGAAAAGATTGAGCAGAATTCGATTAAAGGTTTTCTTACTCATGTCAAATGCACGAACCACTCCTAGGAGGTTATTAGTTGTCAACACCAAATCTGCTGACTCGATGGCAATATCTGTTCCAGCTCCCATAGCAATCCCCACATCTGCTACACTAAGGGCAGGAGCGTCATTGATACCATCCCCAACAAAGGCTACTTTGCCAGACGCTTGTAGTTTATGGATTTCATGAGCTTTTTCCTCTGGCA
Organism: Streptococcus mitis; assembly: GCF_946190325.1. GTDB lineage: Bacteria > Bacillota > Bacilli > Lactobacillales > Streptococcaceae > Streptococcus > Streptococcus mitis_CF. The sequence continues at coordinate 39,118 of NZ_CAMHZR010000004.1, forward strand.
AGACACCTGCAATGACCTCTTCGATTCCGATCTGATCGGCAATGGCACGCGCCACACCAGCATTGTCTCCTGTCAGCATGACTGTTTTAAGACCTCGTTTTTTCAACTGACTGATGGCAAGCTTAGCATTTTCCTTAGGAATATCTTGCAGAGCAAGCAAGCCTTTGATTTCATTCTCAACAGCCAAGAACACAACTGTCTTAGCTTCTTTTTCCAGTTGTTCTAGTTTTTCCTGATAAGTGCTAGAAATATCCATGCCATCCAGCATTTTAGCATTTCCAAGCAAAACTTGTTTTCCATTGATTTGCCCTGAAACACCTTTTCCGTGCAAGGCTTGGAAATTTTCCACAGTGTGAAGCTCAAGTCCAGTTTCAGTCGCTCGCTTAACAATAGCCTCAGCCAATGGGTGTTGAGAAGCTTCTTCCAAGGAAGCTGCCAATCCAAGCACTTCTACTTCGTCGCCGATGATATCTGTGACCACAGGTTTCCCTTCCGTCAAAGTTCCTGTCTTATCAAAAACAATAGTTTGGACTTTCTGGATTTCCTGTAGAACCGTTCCATTTTTGAGGAGAACTCCCATCTTGGCACTGCGACCTGTCCCCACCATAAGGGCTGTCGGTGTTGCAAGTCCCAATGCACAAGGGCAGGCAATAATCAGAACTGCTACTCCATAGAGAAGCGAAGACACAAAGCTCGCTCCAAGCACAACTACACTATCCCTGAGCAAGACGAACCAAACCCAAAAGGTCACAATCCCTAAAATGACAACTGCTGGAACAAAAATCCCTGAAATTTTATCCGTCAAGTCCTGAATCGGCGCACGACTTGTCTGAGCTTTCTTCACAAAATCCACAATCTGAGCCAAAACAGTCTCTGAACCAACTTTTTCTGCTCTAAAAACAAGTGTTCCACTATTATTGATGGTTGAACCAATGACGGTATCTCCAACTGTCTTGTCCACAGGCAGACTCTCACCTGTCACCATAGACTCATCAATACTAGAGATACCTTCTACTACGACACCATCAACCGCAATCTTTTCACCGGGACGCACTCGAATCAGGTCACCTACCTTGACTTGCTCCAAAGGGACTTGAACATAGTTATCCTCACGCAAGACTTCTGCAGTTTTAGCCTGCAAGTCAAGTAATTTCTCCACAGCTTGGGAAGTATTTTTCCGCATTTTCTCCTCAAAAACGGCCCCCATAAGAACGAAGAAGAAGATAAAGGCAGCACTTTCAAAGTAAACGGGGAGACCAGCGAAGAGGGCAACTAAGCTATAGAAATAGGCCACTAGGGTTCCCAGAGCAACCAAGGTATCCATGTTGGCATTGTGCTTTTTAAAACTAGCCCAAGCACTTTGGATATAAGGACCACCTGCTACTAGCATAATCGGTGTTGTGGCTAAAAAGGTTCCCCAACGCATGACTTGGTGACTAATTCCTCCTGTCGACATCCCAATCATGAGGATCACAAGAGGCACAGTAAAGATACTAGTAATCCAAAAACGCTGTAAAAGTGATAGAGATTTTCGAGTCTTCTCAACAACTGTATAACTTCCCTTTTGCATCTTCATACCACAAGAAAATTCATGTTGACCTAATTCTTGAGGGGTAAAACGAATTGTCTTCTCTTCATCCACGCCGATTGGTTCCAAGAGGCCTTCTTCTTCAAACAGAATTTCCTTATAACAGTTTGAAGGTGTCAAACGGTGAAAGGTGATCTCAGCAGGAACTCCTTTTTGCAGTTGAATGTGGGCTGGATGGTAGCCTTTGTCTGCCGTGATACGGATTTTTTGAACACCATTTTCAAGACTTGCTTTTACAATTTCAGTCATATCATTCTCCTATTCTACAATCATCTTACCGTGCATCATATTCATGCCACAAGAGAAACCATACTCTCCAGCCTGCTCAGGCGTGATTTCCACTACATACTCTTCCCCCATTGGCAGATCCGCATGTACACCAAAGTCTGGAAATACGATCTGATCCAAACATGGTGAAGGATCTTTGCGGTCAAAGACAATGCGGGCTGGCACTGATTTCTTGAGGATAATCAACTCAGGCGTATAGCCCCCCATGACCTCCACTCGAATCTCTTGGTAGCCGTTTTTTTGCTGGGCCTTTTGTCCAGATTTTTCAGGCTTTTTGAAAAACCAAAACAAGATAAACGCGATAAGGGCAATACAAATAATGGTTACAATACTATTTAACATGACGTCTCCTTTACATACAATTACATTTTACATCTGTTACAGCACTTGATTTCTTCTCAGAAATCACAGCTTCTAAGTCTCCCAAGTCTGCCAGAGTAAAATCACATTCCATAATCAAATCAGCCAACAAGTTCTTAATCCTACGGGAACAAACCTTGTCTTTGATATCTTGGACAAGTAAATCCCGACTTTGGTCCAAAGTTAAAAGGGCTGAATAGACAAAGGACTTACCTTCTTTTTTCCTCGTCAGACACTCTTTCTCAACCAAACGAGCCAAAAGAGTTTGAATGGTTGACTTGGACCAGTCGAACCGCTCCGCCAGAACCCTGATCAAATCCGTACTGGTCTGTTCGCCCTGCATCCAAATAATCTTCATGACCTGCCATTCTGCATCTGAAATCTGCATAACCACACCTCCTAAATCTACATTTGTCAATTACATTAAATAGTATACCCTCAAAATCTACATTTGTCAATTATGAAAATAAACTTTTCTTTGAAAAATTGAATTTTAAGCATTTGATAAAGGATTTTCAGTCAAATCTTACTATATAAACTATAAAAATATGCTATACTAAAGAAAAAAGAAAACAACCACTAGGGGTGCGTAAAGCTGAGATTAACAACTGTTAGATCCCTTTGACTCAATCTAGGTAATGCTAGCTGATGAAAGTGGAAATGATAATGGTGACTAACAGTCTTCTATTGCCTTCCTGAAACGGACTAGCTTGTTCTTAAGAATACAAACTTCAGTTGGTTGGGAGGTTTTAGATGACTTATTTACCCGTTACTTTGACCATTGCAGGTACTGACCCTAGTGGTGGTGCTGGCATTATGGCTGATTTAAAATCTTTCCAAGCTAGAGATGTCTATGGAATGGCAGTTGTGACCAGTCTTGTCGCTCAAAATACCCGAGGCGTTCAATTAATCGAGCATGTTTCTCCTCAAATGTTGAAAGCTCAATTGGACAGTGTCTTTTCTGATATCCCACCTCAGGCTGTGAAAACTGGAATGTTAGCGACAACAGAAATCATGGAAATTATCCAACCCTACTTAAAGAACCTTGATTGTCCTTATGTGCTTGATCCAGTTATGGTTGCCACCAGTGGAGATACTTTGATTGATACAAACGCAAGAGACTATCTCAAAACAAACTTGCTACCACTTGCTACCATCATCACACCCAATCTTCCTGAGGCAGAAGAGATTGTTGGTTTCTCAATCCATGACCCCGAAGACATGCAACGTGCCGGTCGCCTAATTTTAAAAGAATTTGGTCCTCAGTCGGTGGTTATCAAAGGTGGCCATCTCGAAGGCGGTGCTAAGGATTTCCTCTTTACCAAGGATGAGCAATTTGTCTGGGAAAGTCCAAGAATCCAAACTTGTCACACCCATGGTACTGGATGTACCTTTGCTGCAGTGATTACGGCTGAACTAGCCAAGGGGAAAACCCTCTATCAAGCAGTCGATAAAGCCAAGGCCTTTATCACGAAAGCCATCCAAGACGCCCCTCAACTCGGTCATGGTTCTGGCCCAGTCAACCATACAAGCTTTAAAGATTAAAAAAACTCTCTAGTTCCTACTTTAAGGGAATTAGAGAGTTTTTATAGTCTTCGAAAATCTCTTCAAACTACGTCAGCTTTATCTGTAACCTCAAAACTGTGCTTTGAGCAACCTGCGACTAGCTTCCTAGTTTGCTCTTTGATTTTCATTGAGTATTAATTAGAAAATAATGTCATCCAACTTTGTCAAAAAGGCTTGTGTTTTTGCCTCTATATCTTCTGCCTGCATCAAATCACGCACTACAGCTACTCCAGCTATGACCGTGCCAATAAGCTGTTCAATATTCTCTGACGTCAAACCTCCGATAGCAACTACTGGAATAGCGACCCTTTGGCAAATTGTCTTCAAGGTTGAAATCAGGGTGATAGGCGCATTTTCCTTGGTCGTAGTCGGGAAAATGGCTCCTGTCCCCAAGTAATCCGCACCTCCTTCTTCTGCCTCGAGGGCTCTTTTTACAGTTTTAGCTGTGACACCGAGGATTTTTTCAGAACCTAGGACTTTGCGAGCTACCGAAACTGGTAATTCATCATCTCCGATATGCAGACCTGCAGCATCAACTGCAAGACAGATATCCAACCGATCATCGATTATTAAGGGTACCTGATAGGTATCTGTTATTTCCTTGACTTGTTTGGCTAGTTGATAATATTGATGAGTTGTGAGATTTTTTTCTCGTAATTGGACTATGGTAACCCCTGAACGGCAAGCCGTCTCAATCTTTTCAAGAAAAGTTTCCAAGGAATCTTGGTAGCGGTTGGTTACCAGATACAGTCTAAGCGCCTCTCTATTCATAAACATCTCCTTTGATGGCATCTAGCCAATTTTCATCTCTTTTGAGGAGCGAAAGCTGATTGAGTACTTGGTAACGGAATTCTTCCAATCCCATTCCTTGAACAACTATTCTCTCAGCGGAGATATTGAGATAAGAAACCGCTAGGCAAGAAGCTTCAAAGGCAGTCTTTCCTTGGCTGAGAAAAACAGCTGTTAAAGCTCCAACCAAGTCTCCTGTCCCTGTTATCCAGTCTAATTCTACACAGCCATTTCCCAATACAGCAACCTGATTCTTTGAAACAATGAGGTCCTTGGGACCTGTGACTAAGAATGACACACCTGGATAGGTCTGACACCAGTCTTTCAAGACTTGAAGCAAATCATCAGTTTCTTGATCTTTAGCACTCGCATCGACCCCAACTCCGTGGTGTTTTAAGCCAACAAGACTCCGGATTTCCGACATATTTCCTTTAAGGACCGTAGGTCTATAGTCTAAAAGGTCTTTAACTAAGCTCTTACGAATGACTGAAGCCGTTATGCCAACCGCATCTACTACCATTGGGAGAGAAACTTGAGCTGCATAAGAAGCTGCTATACGGATTGCTTTTTCCTTCCCAGCTGACAAATGCCCTAAATTGATGAAGAGTGCCTGGCTTTGCTTAGTAAAATCAAGAACCTCACGGGAATCATCTGCCATAACTGGTTTACATCCCAGAGCCAAAATCCCATTTGCCAATATCTCACAAGAAATCTCATTGGTAATACAGTGAATTAAGGAACTAGAGCCTATAGGAAAGGGATTTGTAAATGCCTGCATCAGTCTATCCTTTCAACAAAGAAATATCCCTGAACTTTTTTAAAGAATTCCTGCTTGATTAAAAATCGAAAGGCAATAAAGGAAATCGCTGTACCAATCAAGGTTGCTCCGAAAAATCGAGGAGTGTAGATAAACCAACTAAGCTTAGCGGCCGATCCTGTAAAAAGCACCATAACAGGATAGGAAACAATAGAACCAATAATACCTGTTCCCAAAATTTCTCCCAAAGCAGAAAAGTAAAATTTTCGACCATACTTATAAAAGAGACCTGCTAGAAGGGCTCCAAAAGTCGCTCCTGTGAGAGCTAAAGGCGGAATCCCTTGAGTCGTCATACGGATAAAAGCTGTCACTGTAGCCATAACCAAAGCATAAACAGGTCCCATCATGATTCCTGCTAGAATATTGACTACACTGGACATCGGTGCCATTCCCTCAATCCGAAAGATAGGCGTAAGGACTACATCAAGGGCAATCATCATGGATAAAATAGTTAATTTGTGAACTTGTAATTGGTGCTTTCTCATGTTTCTATTCTTCTCCTGTTTCTAAAGACTGTAAATCACTCTTCCATGTCTGGTGTTGGTAGGCCATTTCCCAAAACTTAGCTTCCATATGAACACTGATGTGGAAGGCATCTAGCATTTTTTTCTTGTCTGTCTCGTCACTTTCTCGATAGAGCTGATTGACCAGCGCCCCCTCCTCTCTGATCTGCTGCTCCAACTCATCCGTAATATAAGTTTCAATCCATTGTTGGTAGAGAGGATTTGGTGATGGTTTAAGATTAAGTGATTTGCCTATATCATGATATAACCAAGGACAAGGCAGCAAGCTTGCAAAGGCAATGGCTAGATTTTCTTCTTCAAATTGACGATAAATGTGAGAGATATAATGATAACAAGTTGGAGCGATTGGATGTTGCTCCATTTCCTGATCGCTGATTTCCAATTCCTTGAAAAATTGTTGGCGGATAAATAACTCACCTTCCACTAGACTCTGAGCATTTTGTTTCAAGAGTCTTTTCATCTCTTGGTTTGAAGTCTTATCAGCCAAGAGATGATAGGCTTCTGAGAAGGCCTTCAAATAGTAGGCATCCTGAATCAAGTAATAGCGAAAGATGGACGTGTCTAAATTACCCTCTTGCAACTGTAAAACAAAGGGGTGATGAAAGGAAGTCTGCCAAGCTTCCTTGGATAATTCCATCGCAATATCTGTAAATTCCATAATAACTCCTTTATAAAAATAGACTGGTTTGAAGCAATAAAAAGAACAGCAGGTAGATGAATAGTGTCCTTTGAGGAATATAAAAAGTCCGATAGCTATTCTCCACCTGTGCATGTTCGTCATATCCATGCGCCGATAGGGCTCTCAGGTAAAGATGGCGCCATCTAAAGACTGTCATCAGAACCTTGCTGTAAATCAAGGGAGACCAAAAATGCAGTTCTTGACCACGTAATAGGCAAGCTTCCTTGAGGGACTTGATTTCTTGCTGAATGAGAGGAAAGGAATTAAATACCACAATCAAGGCATAAGCCCATGACCGTGATAGCCCCTTTTGAGCCAAGTACAAGAGAAGCTCTTTTAAGGAAATAGAGGAAACAAAGACAAGACCAATACAAACGGTCACAAAGGCCCTCGTTCCAAGCATGACTGCCTGCGAAGCATCTCCATGTAACTGAACTGCCCAGTAGTTGGCCAAGGATGGCAAAATGGCGAGCAGAATCATCCAAGCCAATACTTTAAATCGACGGTAATAGAGCATAAAGAGAATACAAAATGCAACTACCGAGAGATTAAGAGCAATCGAAGGAATGAAAGATGTTTCCAGCGATAAAATCAGCAAGAAGAGACTGATAATCGGTGTCTGGGTTGCTACTTTGACCATACTATCTCACCTCCCTTTGAGCATTGCTACTCTGAGATGTGAGTGGTTTGGTAATTGTCACTTCTTTCACATGACCGAGCCCCTGACTAGTCATCTCAATCCAATAATCAACCACAGAGATCAAGGGATCTAAACGATGGCTAATGATCAGAAAACTTCTTCCCTGATTTCTCTCCTCCACAATCCACTTGCAAAAATAATGGCAGGCTCTATCATCCAAACCTGCAAAAGGTTCATCTAGCAAAATCACAGACGCCTTGCTGGTCAAGATGGTCAAGAGCTGAAGAATCTTTTGCTGGCCACCACTTAATTGATAGGGACTCTTATCAAGTGCCTGCTCCAGATCAAAATATTGTAAAGCTTGGAGAATCCGCTGATTTCTTTCAGAGTCTGGACTGTCTAATTGAAACTCTTCTCGCAGACTGACTCGGATAAACTGTTTCTCAGCTTCCTGAACAACACCCGTCAGGTCACGATACAAACTCTTTTTCTTTTTCAAGACCGAACTCTTCCAAGTAATGCGCCCCTTATACTTTTGAAATTGAAGAATAGACCGAAAGAGGGTTGATTTCCCGACACCATTATCACCCAAGATACAGGAAATTCCTTGGTAGAATGTAAAATTCACAATCGAAAAGAGGGGACGCTTATCCAGCTCACAAGTTGTTCTATCCATGTGGAATAGTTCTGGGCTAGAAGCAACTTCCTTTGAAACAGCCTGTGTCATCTCAGAGGTAGGGATTTGAAACACTTCCCTTAGTTGTCCATCTCTTAGCTCCACCATATAGTCGATATAGGCTTCGTAGTCCGTTAAATCATGGTCGCACAAAATAACCGTCTTCCCATTAGAGGCCAACTCTTTTAGAATCTCCAAGATCTCTATCCTACTCTTGCGATCAATGGAAGCAAAAGGTTCATCCAAGAGATAGACCCTAGGATTCATAGCAAAGAGAACAGCCAAGGCAGCCTTTTGCTTTTCCCCACCTGATAAGTGATGAATGGGACGGTGCAAAATCGCCTTGCAGCGACATTGCTGGACAACCTCTGCTATTTTAGAATCAATTTCCTGAACGGGATGCCCAATATTTTCCAAGGTAAAAATCAGCTCCTCAAACAGGTTCTCCATGGTAAATTGATGATTGGGATTTTGAAAGAGAATACCAACCGTCTGGACACGTTCGATGATAGAAAGCTGACTGACCTCGCTCCCATCTACCAGGACTTGACCGCTATAGGGAAGAGAACTGACTTGGGCAATGACTTGAAAGAGGCTCGATTTTCCAGACCCACTACTTCCAACCAACAAGGTAAAGGATTGCTCATGAAAAGTAAAATCAATCGCTTCCGAAAAAATTGGGGACTGAATCTCTCGTAATTCCAGCCCCATCTATGCTTTTCCTCCAGTTGCAAACTGATGATAGAGTTTGACAATGGCACGAACCAAGATAGTACAGAAGAAAAAGACAGAAATAAAACGTACCACAAGCAAGGAAAGGACAAAAGGAAGGGAGAAGGCGTAGTAACCTAACTTAATGTATTCATAGACAAAGCTAACAAGCGTAATCCCAATACTATTAGCAGTTAGAGAGAGCCAACTTTCATAGCGATTCTTGGTTACGATAAAACCAAGTTCACTTCCCAAACCTTGAACCAAGCCAGACAAAAGGGCACCTAGACCGAATTGGCTACCATAAAGGACTTCAGCAAGCGCAGCTAGCACTTCACCAATCGTTGCACTTCCGACTCTTGGAACAAAGATTGCAGCAATAGGCGCAGCCATACACCAGAGACCAAAGAGGATTTCATTGGCAAAGGCCTGCAAGCCAAGAGGGGCTAAAATCAGAGTGAGGATATCAAACAGATAGCCTGAACCCACAAAAACGCCACCAAAAAAGATAGACAAGAAAGCAAGTAAGATAACATCTTTTAATTGCCATTTTTTAAACATAAAAAACTCCTTTTTTTAAAGAAAAGTGGGGCATTCAAGGAGACCTACCTAAATGCTTTGTATCATCTTCATCCAGTTTCGTAAAAGAAAAAACTCTAATTACAGATAGGAATTAGAGTTCAGCTTACAAGATTAGATAGTTCTTTTCGACATACGAAAAAAAACCATTTCACATTTCCCTTCGCCAGTCTTAACTGTATCAGGTTCAATGGGTATCATCTCAGCCTAAAGCACCCCAAATGTCTTTATTATTTAATTATATAAATATTATAACAAACGATTTATTCTAGTTCAAGAAATTGAACTGGGAAATACAGACTTACACTCACAAAGACAGCAGATCTTTCTTTGGTTAGATCCATACCTATTGTTCACTCATTTCCCGAACAGTTTTTTCTATATTTTTTGCATACGATATTGCTGAAATGATTGAAACACCATCCATATTGGTCTTCATAATGTCTTTGATATGTTGCGTCTGTATCCCACCAATTGCAACTAAGGGCATTTGTTGCAATAGTTTTCTCATCAATTTAAGACCCTCATAACCTATAGCGCCACCAGCATCATCCTTTGACTGGGTATCAAATACAGGACCAACACCAACATAATCTACATATTCAACTTTTGATTGTTGAAATTCTTTCTCGTTTTTTATAGAAAGACCAATTATTTTATCTGGCATCAATTTTCTAATTTCATCAACTCCAAGGTCATCTTGTCCTACATGTACGCCATCAGCATCTATTTCCAATGCCAAATCAATATCATCATTAACGATAAATGGAACATTATATTTTTTACAAAGAGCCTGTAGTTTTATTGCTAGTTCGACTTTTTCTATACCTTTCAGGGCTCCCTCACCTTTTTCACGGAATTGAAATAAGGTTATACCACCTTTTAAGGCTTCCTCAACGACCGTATATAGATCTTTTCCTTGGCAAGTAGTCGTTCCACAAATAAAATATAGTTTTAGTAATTCTTTATGAAACATTTTTCTTCACTCTTTTGAATTTCTTTACATCTTCGTCTGTAATCTCGTATAAGGCATTTATAAATTCAACTTTAAATGTTCCAGGAAGATGCCCATTTGGACGTTTTTCTGCCATTTCTCCAGCGATATTGTAAACCAACATTGCTGTTTCTAATGATTTCAATTCTTGACCTTTTTCTAGTCCGATAAAGCTTGCTACTACAGCACCTAATAAGCATCCTGTCCCAATAACTTTTGGCATCATGGCACTACCATTATGAATCGTTACCACTTCTCCATTTACCGCAATAGCATCCACTTCACCTGTTACTACAATTGGAATATTAAACTTCTCATTTGCTGCTAGAGCAATTTCGTCAATATTATCTACACCCGCACTATCTACTCCTTTAGATTCCACATTTATTCCTACTAAAGAGGCAATCTCGCCAGCATTTCCTCTAATCGCTGCCAGTTTGTAATTATTGATTAGATCATCTGCTACTTTTTTTCTATATTCTCCTGCTCCACAGGCTACAGGATCTAAAACTGCAGGAACATTATATTTTTCAGCAATTTTTAGTGCCTCTTGGTACAGCTTCCAATTATTATCCGTTAAAGTCCCAATGTTAATCAATAATCCTCCAGCATATTTTAATAGATCTTCTAAGTCTGCTGGGTACTCGCTCATAGCTGGTGAGGCACCCAGTGCTACTAATCCATTTGCTGTAAAGTTTTTTACAACATCATTGGTGATACAGATTACTAATGGTGCTTTTTCTTTTAATAATTTTAAACTTGTCATATTGAAATCCTTCCTTTTCACTTTATACGATCTACTGATTTCGATTTATCTCTATCTTTCGTTAAGAAATTTTTCAGTTACATTGAATGATTTACCTCATCAAATTTGTCAGTATCCTGAACTTTCCCTAAGCATCATAACCAATATCAAAAAAGGCTAATTCTAAAGCGACCGCTTGATTCCAGCGTTGCTGAAGTTCTGTCAAATCTTCTATACCTTTCCCGACACGATTAAGTTCATCAACCAGAAATTGAACCCACTCTGCAAAGAAAGGACCTCTGTGGAGGTTGATCCATTCCAAATGAATATAAGCTTCAGGTAGAGCCAAATCTTTAGAACCCCAGTCTAAATAGAGACCTTCTGCAATAACCAGCATGACCAAAAGATGGGCATAATCTGATGATGACACAGCAGAATACATAAGCTCCTGAAAGGCTTTTGTTACAGGATGCAAGGTCACTTCCAGATAGTCATTCTCAGATACTTTTAACTCTTTGAAAGCCTTCTGGAAATAACCGTCTTCATCTGCTTCAAGAAAACCTAGTTGCTTGGCAAAACGAAGCTTGGATTCAAGCTTGTCTGCGTGGGCTACGCAAGCACCCAGCATGGATAAGAAGGCATCAAAGAAGTGATAATCTTGAATTAGGTAGTCTTTTAAGACCTTATTCTCAATTGTCCCCGCAAAAAGTTCCTTAACAAAACGATGATTGATTGCAGCCTGCCAATCCTTCTGACTGCTTTTTAATAATTCTCCAACGGTCAACCCTGGCTGAAATGCATAGTCTTGTGTTTCCATATTTACTTCTCCTCTCTTTACTCGTTCGTAATCAACAAAACATCAAGAAAATCCTAGTTTTACTTGACCTTTTTAAAGAAAATCAAGGGCGTTCAAGAAGAGCTACCTAAATGCTTTGTATCACCTTCATCCAGCTTATATAAACAAAAAAACTCCAATTACAATCAAGAATTAGAGTTTAGCTTACAAGATTAGATTGTTCATTTCGACATACGAAAAAAACTGTTCACATTTCCCTTCGCCAGTCTTAACTGTATCAGGTTCAATGGGTATCATCTCAGCCTAAAGCACCCCAAATGTCTTTATTATTTAATTACTGCACCAGTATAGCAAAAAATGAAAGCCCTAGCAAGATATTTGACTGAAAAATATATTTCTATAGTTTTTGATACATTTTCCCTCATTGAAACTTTTAAAATACAAGCAAAAACCTCCACATTATGTGGAGGCAAGCTATTTTATCAATACAATTTTAAGTCACGAGGGTCAACTGGGAAGGTTGGGTTGTATGGATTGTGACGAAGTTTGAAGTGTTTAACATCTTCAATAGTCTGAGTTCCAGACAACTGCATGACTGTCTTCAATTCCGCATTTAAGTGTTCAAAGACTTGACGCACACCAACACTACCACCAAGAGCCAAACCATAGATAACAGGGCGACCAATAGCTACCAAGTCTGCTCCTGAAGCCAAGGCTTTAAAGACGTGTTGACCACGACGAATACCTGAGTCAAAGACGATTGGCACGCGTTTATCAACTGCTTCTGCTACTTCTTGAAGTGAGTCAAAGGCAGCTGGTCCACCGTCAATTTGGCGACCACCGTGGTTAGTCACCCAGATACCAGAAGCTCCTGCAGCAAGCGAACGTTCAACGTCCTCACGGCATTGTGGTCCCTTGACATAAACAGGAAGTCCTGAGTATTCAGCGATAAATTCTACATCGCGTGGAGACAAGCGTTGTTTAGCTGATTTGTAAACAAAGTCCATTGATTTACCAGCACCTTCTGGTAGGTATTCCTCAACAATCGGCATGCCAACTGGGAAGACAAAACCATTACGCTTGTCCACCTCACGATTACCCCCTACAGTCGCATCTGCTGTCAAGACAATCGCTTTGTAGCCTTCAGCCTTCACACGGTCCATGATGTGGCGGTTAATACCATCATCTTTACTAAAGTAAAATTGGAACCAGTGAGGTGTCCCTTGAAGGGCTTCTGTAATTTCTGGAAGGTCAACAGTAGAGTAAGAGCTAGTTGTATAGAGGGAACCAAACTCATGAACACCACGCGCAGTCGCCACTTCACCCTGTTCATTTGCTAATTTATGAGCTGCAACAGGCGCCATAATGATTGGTGAAGACAATTTTTCACCTGCAAATTCAATCTCTGTACTTGGATTTTCAACATCACAAAGAGTATGAGGAACGATGAGTTTGTGGTTAAAGGCACGAATATTCTCACGTAAAGTGAAGGTATCTTCCGCCCCACTAGCGATATAGCCAAATGCTGCTTTAGGAATAACTTGTTGCGCCATTGGCTCCAAATCATATGTATTGATGAAATCTACATGACCTTCTGCATTGCTTGTTTTGTATGACATAAAATGCCCTCCTTAATAAGTAAGCGTTTACTTTGTATATTACAAAAATATCTTAACTCTTTTTTCAAAATTTTTCAAATATTTTGTTTGAAAATTTCAGAAATTCTAGGACTATGATAAAAAATCCCTATAACAGCAATAAAAAATACATATTATTCAAAGGAGATTTTAAGTGCTACAATAACTGTATTATTTCTAGATGGGAGGTTCTATTTTTGGATTGGTCCATTGTTGAACAATATCTACCACTATATCAAAAGGCATTCTTTCTGACCTTGCATATTGCAGTTTGGGGAATTTTGGGATCCTTTCTGCTCGGTTTAATCGTTAGTATCATCCGACATTATCGAATCCCTGTTCTGGCGCAAGTGGCGACAGCCTACATTGAATTGTCACGCAACACGCCCCTTTTGATTCAACTCTTCTTTCTCTACTTCGGTCTTCCCCGAATCGGGATTGTCCTATCTTCAGAAGTCTGTGCCACTTTAGGACTGGTCTTTTTAGGAGGCTCCTATATGGCAGAATCTTTCCGAAGTGGGCTGGAATCCGTCAGTCAAACCCAGCAGGAGATTGGATTAGCAATCGGTCTGACACCTCTACAGGTCTTTCGCTATGTGGTTCTTCCGCAAGCAACAGCGGTGGCCCTACCGTCTTTTAGTGCCAATGTCATTTTCCTCATCAAGGAAACCTCTGTTTTCTCAGCAGTAGCTTTGGCCGACCTCATGTACGTCGCCAAGGACTTGATTGGGCTCTACTATGAGACAGACATTGCGCTAACTATGTTGGTAGTTGCTTATCTGATGATGCTTCTACCCATCTCACTAGTCTTTAGCTGGATAGAAAGGAGGCTCCGCCATGCAGGATTCGGGAATCCAAGTACTCTTTCAGGGAAATAATCTCCTGAGAATCTTACAGGGATTAGGTGTCACAATTGGCATTTCTATCCTGTCTGTCCTCTTATCCATGATGTTCGGAACAGTCATGGGAATCATCATGACCTCCCATTCTAGAATCATACGATTTTTAACACGATTGTATCTGGAATTTATCCGTATCATGCCCCAGCTGGTGTTGCTCTTTATCGTTTATTTCGGCTTGGCTCGAAACTTTAATATTAATATCTCAGGTGAGACTTCAGCTATTATCGTTTTTACCCTCTGGGGAACAGCTGAAATGGGGGACTTGGTCCGTGGAGCCATCACTTCCCTCCCTAAGCATCAGTTTGAAAGTGGACAGGCACTAGGTTTGACAAATGTTCAACTTTACTACCACATCATCATCCCACAGGTCTTGAGAAGATTGCTACCACAAGCCATCAACCTTGTCACTCGGATGATCAAAACCACTTCCTTGGTTGTCTTGATTGGGGTAGTTGAAGTGACCAAGGTTGGACAGCAAATCATCGATAGCAATCGCCTGACTATCCCAACTGCTTCTTTTTGGATTTATGGAACCATTCTGATCTTGTATTTCGCAGTCTGCTTTCCTATTTCCAAACTATCCACTCACCTAGAAAAACATTGGAGGAACTAAATGTCTGAAACTATCTTAGAAATCAAGGAACTCAAAAAATCCTTCGGAGACAATCCCATCCTCCAAGGTCTATCCCTACAAATCAATAAAGGGGAAGTTGTCGTCATTCTAGGACCCTCTGGTTGTGGGAAAAGTACCCTCCTTCGTTGTCTCAACGGCTTAGAAAGTATTCAAGGTGGAGATATCCTGCTGGATGGTCAGTCTATCGTTGAAAATAAAAAAGACTTTCACCTAGTTCGCCAAAAGATTGGCATGGTCTTTCAAAGTTATGAACTCTTTCCCCATCTGGATGTCCTACAAAACCTCATCCTAGGTCCTATCAAGGCTCAGGGACGCGACAAGAAGGAAGTAACTGAAGAAGCTCTGCAACTACTGGAACGTGTTGGTTTACTGGATAAACAACATAGCTTTGCGCGTCAATTATCTGGTGGACAGAAGCAACGGGTTGCAATTGTCCGTGCTCTCCTCATGCATCCAGAAATCATCCTTTTTGACGAAGTGACTGCTTCGCTGGATCCAGAAATGGTGCGTGAGGTTCTAGAACTTATCAATGATTTAGCTCAAGAAGGGCGCACCATGATTCTAGTAACCCACGAAATGCAGTTTGCCCAAGCCATTGCCGATCGCATTATCTTCCTCGACCAAGGGAAAATCGCTGAAAAAGGAACGGCTCAAGCCTTCTTTACCAATCCTCAAACCAAACGAGCTCAGGAATTTTTAAACGTCTTTGACTTTAGCCAATTTGGCTCATATCTATAAAGGAGATTTTTATGAAACTACTCAAACCACTTTTAACTGTTTTAGCACTTGCCTTTGCCCTTATCTTTATCACAGCTTGTAGCTCAGGTGGAAACGCTGGTTCATCGTCTGGTAAAACCACTGCCAAGGCTCGCACAATCGATGAAATCAAAAAAAGCGGTGAACTGCGAATCGCCGTATTCGGGGACAAGAAACCGTTTGGTTACGTTGACAATGACGGTTCTTACCAAGGTTACGATATTGAACTTGGAAACCAACTGGCACAGGACCTTGGCGTGAAGGTTAAATACGTTTCAGTCGATGCTGCCAACCGTGCGGAATACTTGATTTCAAACAAGGTTGATATCACACTTGCCAACTTTACAGTAACTGACGAACGCAAGAAACAAGTTGATTTTGCCCTTCCATACATGAAAGTTTCTCTTGGAGTCGTATCGCCTAAGACCGGTCTTATTACAGATGTCAAACAATTGGAAGGTAAAACCTTAATTGTTACAAAAGGAACGACCGCTGAAACTTATTTTGAGAAAAATCACCCAGAAGTAAAACTTCAAAAATACGACCAATACAGTGACTCTTACCAAGCCCTTCTTGACGGACGTGGAGATGCCTTCTCTACTGACAATACTGAAGTCCTAGCTTGGGCGCTTGAAAACAAAGGATTTGAAGTAGGAATTACTTCCCTCGGTAATCCAGATACCATTGCGGCAGCAGTTCAAAAAGGCAACCAAGAACTGCTAGACTTCATCAATAAAGATATTGAAAAATTAGGCAAGGAAAACTTCTTCCACAAGGCCTATGAAAAAACACTTCACCCAACCTACGGTGACGCTGCTAAAGCAGATGACCTAGTTGTTGAAGGTGGAAAAGTCGACTAAGTTTTAAAAAGAAAAACGGACAAGACTAGAATTCTGGTAATCAGAATCTCTATCTTGTTCGTTTTCTATCTAGTCCACCATAGATGCAATTTCCATTATTGCCACAACGTTTGTTGGATTATCAGAAGTCAATGAATGATTTGCGAACCCAAGAGCTACACGGAATTGTACATTCTTGTTTGCTGGGCTATAACCATCTCCCATCATCATAGCTGCATAGTGACCTTTAGAGTGTTTCCATACAGTATAGAAGTAGTGAGCTAGTGCCTTTTCATTTGTAAGACTCACAATATCCCAAACAGTAGTTGTTTCTGCTGCATTTTCCGTCATTGCATTTGTTTGTTTGTAGAATTCTGGATCATAAGCAGTTGACCAACGAGAACCATCAGGTCGTTTGTGCTTACCTTCCTTCTTACCTTGGTAACGCAATGAACCGTGATCTGCCATTTCATTTGCACGAATATTGGCAACTAGAGTTAGTTCGCTATCATCCGCTGCAATTGTTGCAGGAGTCAAACCTTTACGAGTACGTTCTTCATTAAGAAGTTCCATGAAGTGTTCATTAAGTTTACGATTATCTACAATTTGTTCAAGTTTATCAAGTTCTGCTTGAGAGAGGCGAGATGCTTTCCAAACTGAGATAAGTCCACTGTCTCGAGGAAGTTCAGCTTCATCATCTGTTGTATCAACCGCCACACGGTCTTTATCAGGTTGAGAAAGATTGTCGTGTAGATACTTAGCACTACGGTGATCTTCATTGTTTGGATCCAAACCATTTTCACCTAGGCTCTTAACGTCTTTCCAAGTGCCATCAATGTCATAGTTTTCATCACTTGTTGGAACTACAACATCTGTTGGGTCAGCGACACGTTTTTTCTTAGTACCATCAAAGGTGATTGTGTCAACTGCATCTTGAATTTCAACTAGCTCACGACTTTTAACAGTTCGTTCACCAGTTTTATTGTTTACTGAAATAACTTTACGATAACGTTTGAATCCAT
This sequence comes from Streptococcus mitis, assembly GCF_946190325.1. Lineage (GTDB taxonomy): Bacteria > Bacillota > Bacilli > Lactobacillales > Streptococcaceae > Streptococcus > Streptococcus mitis_CF. The sequence goes on from NZ_CAMHZR010000004.1 coordinate 56,660, forward strand.
CACGTCCGTTTTCAGTACGAGTTTCACCTTCGAAAAGGTTAGAATCATTTTCAGTACGAGAACCATGAGAAATTGTTTCAGTTTCTTCTTCAGTAACTTCAGACATCAATTTCTTAGTTCCATAATGAACAACTTTTTGTTTTGCTGGAACAGTGTTAATCAGTTCACGACTTACTTCTGTACGGTTTTGATTTTCATCATTGATGTACTTAACTTTGTAAGTTTCCTTACCATTTACCGCATCTTCAACTCGCTCATCACCTTCAAAAAGTTCAGGATCAGCAACTCGTTTTTCACCTTCAGCAGTAATAACTTTGTCTTCGTTAGCATAAGTGTAACGTTCTTTAGTTCCAACTTCGACTACTTCATCCACTGCTGGAACAGTTTCAGTATTGATTAGCTCACTCTTAACAAGTTTGCCATCTTCATAGTAATCTTTGTAGTTTTCGATGATTTCACCGTTTTTACCTTTAGTTTTAACAACTCGTTGATCGTTGAAAAGTTTATCGCTTTTAACTTCAACAGTATTGAAGTTTTCTCCAGCTTTGCGCTCAACTCGAGTTTTGTTTTCAGTTAAAACTTTATGTGTTCCAACTCGAACAACTTCTTTAACCGGTTTTACTTCATCACTTTTAACCACAGATGAACGACCATTTCCGTAAACAATTGTAGTTTCAGTATAAGAACCTTTTTGACCCTTAGTTTCTACTACACGTTTTCCTTCATTTAATGTCTCATCTTTAACTTCTTCAGTTTCGTAATTTACTTCAACTGTTCGAGAAGTGCGACTTGTTTCCAAGTTTTCACCAGTTCCAATTTCTACAATTTCATCAACTGCTGGAACTTCATTTTCTCGTTTTTCATCACGAGAAACTTCCGTACCGTCTGGAGTGGTTACAACTGTAGTAACAAGTTCATAAGAACCATCTTTACCAGCTTGAATTACTTTTTTCTCACCTTTCGGAAGGTCTGGATTTGTGTTGCTAGTAACTTTATGTTCAACCTTGTGGTTTTCACGAGTTACAGTTTCAATGTTTTTCTTAGCAACTTTTGTTCCGACATGAACAACTCGATTTTTTGCCTCTTTTTGAGTAGATGAAACAAGAGTACGACCAGTTTCAACACCATCTTCAAGTGTTACAGTGAAAACTTCAAGTTTTTCACCATTTTGACCGGCTTCCACTTCTTTTTCTACTCCAGCATCCAAGTTTTCATCTGGAACGTATTCTGTACCTGGAAGAATAGGAGTACGAACTACCTCTTCTTTTGTAGTACGAACCACTTCTTTGGAAGTTTTAGTACCAACATGGATAACTTTATCAACTGCAGGAGTTGTTTGTGTTCCTGTCACTGTACGACTAACTTCTACACCATTTTCAATGGTAATTGTGTAAGTTGTTTCTGTTTTTCCTGCAACACCTTCTTGGACAACTTTAGTCTCTCCAACGTTAAGATTTGCATCTGGGACATGTTGGACTCCAGGTTCAATTACAGAAGTTTCTACTTCAGTTCGAGTAGTTACAACTTTTTTAACTTCAGGCTGAGCTGGAATGGCTGGCTGAGCTTCTACAGCTGGTTTAGCAGGCACTTCTGGTTTTGCTGTAGTAGCAGGTTTAATAACTTCTTCAGTTGTTTTTTCACCAACTACAGTATTAGTTTTACCAGTTTCAACTTGTTCTTTGTTTCCTGGTAAAGTTGCTTGGTTATTACCTTCAACCTTATCTTTTTTCTCTTCTAAAGTTTTTTCTTCTTTAGTTGGAGTACCAGTTGTTTGGTCTTTGTTTTCTGGAACAGTTGGAGTGGTAACTTTAGTTTCAACTTCTTTTTTCTCTTCCTTTTTATCTAAGACCTTATCTTTTTCTGGTTTAGCTTCAGGCAATGCAGGCTGAACTTCTGGAGTGCCTTTTTCGATAATTACCAATTCTGGCAGTTTAGGCTGAACTGCTGGGATGCATTTATCATCTTTAACTTCAACCTTTTTAGTTAAGTTATCAGATTTTTCCAATATTTTATTATCTTTATTAGCTACTTCTAATCTAGAAACTTGCTCAACTGCGTCTTCACCCTCAGTTCTTACCTGTGACTTAAGCTTTTCCTCTACCTTCGTTATTTCTGATAATTTTTCATATGATTTATCGAGAGATTTAATCGAATCTTCAGAACCAACTTTTTTAGTAGCTACAAATTCTTTAGCCAATTCCTCTTTGGCATCTACTTTAGGTAGAAAACTCTTCTCTATTTCTTTAATAGTATCAGTTGTTGTGTATTCTTTTTCTTTTGAAGAAGAGTCTGAAACGGTAACACTTTCACATTGTCCTTGGTTTTGACTCGATCGATTTTGCAACACAACTGTTCCAGCTGAAATTCCTAAAAGCGCGACAATTGCAGCTGAGATTACCCAACCTCTTCTACCTTTTTTCAAAGTCTTTTTTTCATTAGTATTTTGTCTATCCATCTTTATTTTCCTGACTTTTCAATGATTATATTTTTACATACTGACACTATCTAATATATTTTTTAGAAAAACGATAATTTCTAACAGTACCTATAATGCCTCCTAGGCTACATGTAAATAAAATCAAAATAAAAATGGAAAAGCTATCGCCAATTACTTTAATACTATATAGATAATTAAAAATTAAAAATAAAGGTAGTGAAATCGGAAGTATAGTACAGCTCACAGCAACTCGTCTCATTTCTTTGGTCTCTCCACTCATAAACCAAGTCAAAGGTAAAAATCTCATCCAATTTAAATATTCTTTCTGTTGAATTTTTTCTTCAAACAAATGAGTAAATAAAGTATAAAATGGCAATGCGACATAATAAGTTGCTTTGACTAAAAAGTACATTACAGTTATAAAAATGGCAAAGCCCCACCACATATCTCTAACTGTTTGATCAATATCACTCTCATATTTCGGTTTTCCAAACATCTTATTTCTCCTAATCTATTATTTCATTAAATTTGTAAATGTATTAATTGTTGTCATTTTGTTATTGTAATCAACTTTTCTTTGTAATTCTTGAAACTGATAATTTAATTGCTCTGTCCTCATCATGTCTTCATACATATTTTGCGCTTGTCCTAGGTCATAGGCTCTACCTTGATCAATTACATTAACCATATAAGCAAAAGCATCAAAATGAATATCTAACCCTGCTTGTTGCCTTGCATAAACAAATGGGATACTATTCAATTTCTCCATACAATAGTTTCTAGCTTGAGCAACTTCATCCTTATGTTCTTTTACTTGATCTGCTATTGGTTTTTCATGCTTCACTCGTTGATAAGCAAAATAAATTGGAGACCATAGCAGAACCCATGCTCCCACCCAAAGGGAGTATTCAAAAGGTTTACTTAAGATTCCTAAACCAGAACTAGAAAATTCACCAAGTCTATCTATATAGGCAACTAAGAACAATGAACCTAAAATTCTGAAAATCCATCCCAAAACACTCAATTTCGGATTGATAAGAGAAAGGTGTTTTCCATCTACTATATAAAAATACTTAGTTAGGTCTTCTACTCTTTTAGACCAAATAGCAGCTTCAACTATTAAGTTTCTACTACGTTTAGGCTCTTCTATTGTCGAAAGATATTCTTGTAAAACAGTCTGGTATGATTGCGGATTAGCAATAGGATAATATTCATATTTTTTGCCTTCTGCAGTAATGACATCAAGTGAATGGTATGCACCATTATCAAAAACTTCAGACCAATGTTTATTTGGTAACCTCCCTTTTACATAGGCTTCCCAAATAGTCCATTCATCAAACAAATCTGACTTAGATTCATCCGGAATAATTCCTAAAAAATAATCTAACTCATTCTCCTCTTGAGAAATAATATCATTCTTATTCATCCATAAGTCTCCTTTCCTTGTTATTTTATCATATTGTGGATATATACACAATATGAAGTCAGATACTTTTTTCTTATAATTAAGTAAAAGGAGTTGATGACGATAATCAGTTTTAACCCACTCTGGGCTACAATGAAGAAAAAAGAAGTTTCTCAATACAAGTTATTAAAAGCCGGAGTTGATAATAAAACTCTTGACAGCTTAAAGAAAAATAAAAACATAACTTTACTAACTTTAGAGAAGCTATGTCGGATTTTAGATTGTCTTCCAAATGATATCGTTGAATTTATCGAAGAAACTCCCGATTCTAATATTCGTAACACATTTATCTAGTTCTAACATTTATTCTTATGTCATAATATCTAGGTTATCTACCCTCCCTACCATTGTTCACAATATAAACCAAGTAATACTCTTCAAACCACATCAGCTTCACCTTAGATTATATATGTGACTGACTTCGTCAGTCTTATCTACAACCTCAAAGCAGTGCTTTGAGCAACCTGCGACTAGCTTCCTAGTTTGCTCTTTGATTTTCATTGAGTATAAGATCCAATAACATTACAAAAAGAAATCAGGTAATCCTAGTGAATACCTGATTTTCTATGTATTAAGCATTTTGCCAATTTTCTTGGTCTTCTTTAAAGCGTTTTAGAAGGTCCAATCCTTCTGGCGTGATGTAACCTTCTTCTTGCGCTAGGTGGATGAGTTCGCTGTAATTTGAAAGTGTCACCAATTTCACGCCAGCATCCGCAAAGTTCTTATCTGCCTTTGGCAATTGGTAGCTGAATATAGCTACAACTCCAAGCACATCTGCGCCTTCACGTTTAGCAGCAGCTACCGCTTCAAGAACTGAACCGCCAGTTGAAATAAGGTCTTCAACCACTACCATTTTTTGATCTTGAGCTACACGTCCTTCGATTTGGTTACCAGCTCCGTGGTCTTTTGGTTTGCTACGGATATAGGCAAATGGTAAGTTCATCTTGTCAGCAATGATAGCTCCGTGTGGAATCCCTGCTGTCGCAGTTCCTGCAATCACTTCAACCTCTGGAAAGGCTTCTTTAATAGCATCCACAAAACCATTTTCAATGAGAGTACGAGTTTCTGGATAGGCTAGTGTCACACGGTTATCTGTGTAAATCGGTGACTTGATGCCGGATGCCCAAGTGAAAGGCTCCTCTGGTTTGAGGTAAACGGCTTGGATTTTCAAGAGGTGGCTAGCGATATCTTTAGCAAGTGTCATGGTCTTCTCCTTTTATTTTTATAATCTATTTCTTTAATTCCAGTCCTGTGTCCATTCATCCTTGATGGCATGATAAGCTACAACAGGATTCTCAGCTTGGGTAATGGGACGTCCCACCACGATATAGTCACTACCGATTTGATAGGCATCTGCTGGCGTCATCACGCGTTTTTGATCTCCAACTGCAGCTCCAGCCGGACGAATGCCCGGTGTCAGACAGATAAACTCTGGATTGGTGGCCTGCTTGATGAGTTCCACTTCCTGAGCCGAGCAAACAACACCATCCAAGCCAGCTTCAGCTGTCTTCTTGGCATAGTGGATTACAGACCCTTGCAGGCTGGTTTGGATATTTTGAAAGTCCTGCATCTGGGCTTCTGACGTTGATGTCAACTGAGTCACTGCGATCAATTTGGCTTGACTCCCAAGACCTTCACGCGCAGCCTTCATCATCTCTACACCACCAGCCGCATGAACATTGGTCATATCCACACCAAGCTGAGACAGGATCTTCATGGCTGACTTGACTGTATTGGGAATGTCATGCAGCTTGAGATCCAAAAAGACACTGTGCCCCAAGCCTTTCAAGTAGGACACAATCTCAGGCCCCGTTGCGTAATAAAGCTCCATCCCTACCTTTAGATAAAGGCTTTCTTCTGCTGGAAAAAGAGCTAAGAATTCCTTGACTGCCTCAAAACTAGGAAAATCAAGAGCAATGACTGGACGATGTTCTCGCATAGGTTTCTCCTTTTACCTTTGCTAGTGAGAGAGTCTGGGCAACAGAAGCCACGAAAAAAGGAACCTGCCAACAGCAAGGTTCCACGAAAAATGGGTAGTCTCCACCCTTTCACCGTCTAACCTTAGCTGCCTCTCTGGACTGCTTTAAAGGTTTTTTACTATTCTATTATTTCTACTAGCACTTGTCAAGTAAAAACATGGCAACTAAAGAGCTATAGAAGAAAAGCTAAAACTAGCGACGCGATGAACGCTGACTTGTTTGATTTCGATTGCTTTCTTCCTCCAGTTTTTTCTTCTCCTCTTCCAGTTTATTCTTCTGTTCTTCCAGATTTTTCTTTTCAGCTTCCTTAGCCTCTTGTTTGGCTTTTTCCTCAGCCTCCATAATTAATTTATCCGCCACTGTGTAACTGTAAATTCCAGCTTCCATGTCAATCACACTCGGTTCTGACAATTGTGGCTTAATCTTACTGTAGTAAGGCAATTTCTTACTCATTTCAGAAAGGGGAACCAAAACTTCATCCGAATCATTCATAGTCAATCGAATTAAATCTGATGTGACCTTGCTTGGGGCTAGTTCCACCCTCTGGATAGCCGCCTTGAGTTCTGGACTAATTTGAGCAAGTTCTGACGTAAAGGCTTTGATTTGTTCGCTGTCATTAAAGAGAACTGATATATAAGTTTCTGGCAGACTCACCAAACTTACCGCACTGGTCTCAAGCTGACCGCTTGAGAGGATTGGATAATGACTTTCTCCAGAAACATAGTAGGCCACAATATCATATTCCTTGACCTTGATAGTAAACTTAGTTGGAAATTGATAGACAAGCTGAGCTGATTCAACCCAATAGTTAGACTTGATCTGCTCTTCATATTTTGCCTTATCTAGCAGAAGGTTAATCGTATAATCCGAATCCTGAATACCTGAAGCCTGTCGAATATCATCAGATGTAGTTTGCACTGTTCCCTCAACACGAATATCCTTCATGGTCGCATAAGGACTGAGCAAGTAGGCAGAGGCAACTAATAAAAGCAGACTGAGAAACAAAATCGAAATAGCCCTCCAGATATGAACTCCTGGAATTTTCGGTTTAACCGGTTTTTCCTTTACAGACTTTTTCTCTATTTTTTTATCCTGTTTATCCTCTTTCTTTGGCTCTTTGGACTCTGGTTCTTCTTTGGAGACTTCTTTTTCGACGTCTTCTGACTCTTCCACTTTTTCTTCAGTATCATCCTTAGCTGATTCTGGGTCTTTTGGTTTCGTTTCACTCTCTTGGTCCTCGTTTGCATCTGACTTTTCAGATTTTGAAGCCATTCGAGCTTGTCTTTCCTTTTCCTTCTCCTCAGCTAGGGCCGCCTCTTCTTCAGCCTTCTTTTTTAGATATTCTTGGTTTCGTTTCTGCCATTCTGATAACTCTTTAAATTCTTCGAGGATTTCTTTTCCCTCATTTTTCTTATCTTTTGACATTTACTTTCCTTATGATAAATCTTTTTTCAATAATTGATAAAAATCTGCTAGAGATTTCAATTCCTTAGAAGCCTTCATGTTAGCCTGGTAATCTTCCTTGTGACTTAGTAAGTGAGAAAGCTTCGCTTCCAAACTATCCAAGGTCAAATCGCTTTCTTGAAGCTCTTCTGCATAGCCTTTTTTTACAAAGTAAGCTGCGTTCTCAATCTGGTCACCACGGCTAGCTTCACGACCAAGTGGTACAATAACATGTAATTTTGCCATTGCCAAGAGTTCAAAAATCGTATTGGCACCACCTCGTGTCACAACAATATCAGCCAATTCCATCAAGGGTTGATAGAGATTGGTCACATAGTCAACACGAAAAAGATTTTGGCTCAATTCGTTCAGACTAGAATCTCCAGTTAGGTTGATAATATTGTAGCGCTCTGTCAGTTCTTTCTTATGGTCTGTCACCAATTGGTTAAAGACACGAGCACCTGCTGAACCGCCAACAAACAGCACTGTTGGCAATTTTGGATTAAAGTGGGTTTGGATATCCACCAATTCATCTGGTTCTGGAGTTTTTTGATCTGAAACCTTGGTCACTGCTCCCACATGCTCAACCTTAGACAAACTTGAAGCTTGCTCAAAGGTTGAATACATCTTCGTCGCAAATTTATAGGCTATTTTATTGGCCAAGCCCATAGACAGGTCAGATTCGTGAATAAAGACAGGCACTCCTGACACACGCGCAGCGATAACAGGCGGTACTGAGACAAAGCCTCCCTTTGAAAAAAGAGCTTGTGGACGAAGTCGCAACATGATAAAGAGCGATTGAACAATTCCCCAGCCAACTTTAAATACATCCAGCATATTTTGCCAAGAGAAATATCGACGCAATTTTCCAGTCGCAATGGAATGGAAGGTGACATCTAGACCCGACTTGAGGATTTCTTGGTGTTCGATACCACGTTTATCCCCAATATAGTGGACTTCCCAGCCATCTTCGATGAACTTGGGCATTAACAAAAGGTTGAGGGTAACGTGTCCAACCGTCCCCCCACCTGTAAAGACAATTTTTTTCATATTATTCCTTTAACTCCGCTACCGTGTCTATAAAGAGGTCACCACGTACTTCAAAGTTAGCATACATATCCCAGCTAGCATTGGCAGGACTGAGAAGAACTACATCTCCTTGAGTCGCAAGCTCATAGGCCTTGCGAGTAGCATCTGCAATATCAGTCGCATCTACATAAGTCACACCAGCCTTATCTGCTGCCCGTTTGACACGTTCTGCAGACTGACCGAGGATGACCATCTTCTTAAGTCCAGTAATATCTGGAACCAATTCATCAAACTCATTGCCACGGTCCAAACCACCTGCAATCAAAATGACCTTGCTGTTGTCAAATCCTGATAAGGCTTTTTGAGTAGCCAAGATATTTGTTGACTTACTATCATTATAGAATTTGACACCCTTGATTTCATCCACAAACTGGAGACGGTGTTTGACACCACCGAAGGCTGAAAGAGTTTCCTTGATGGTTTGATTGTCTACACCACGAAGCTTAGCAACAGCAATCGTCGCAAGGGCATTTTCAACATTGTGGCTACCTGGAACACCGATTTTATCAGCTGCCATGACCACTTCTCCACGGAAGTAGAGTTGACCATCTTCAAGATAAGCTCCATCAACCTTTTCCAGTGTTGAAAATGGTACAACGGTAGCTTGTGTTTTGCTAGCCAATTCTTTTGCCAAGTCTTGGTTAAAGTTCAAGACAAGAAAATCATCCGCTGTCATCTTGTTCTGGATATTCCACTTGGCTGCTACATATTCCTCAAAAGAACCATGATAATCGATATGAGTTGGCATGAGGTTGGTAATAACCGCAATCTCCGGATGGAATTCTTGAACTCCCATGAGTTGGAAAGAAGAAAGTTCCATGACAAGCGTGTCCTTGTCTGTCGCTGTTTGAGCAACCTGACTGGCAGGATAACCGATATTTCCTGATAAGAGACCATGTTGGCCAGCAGCAGTCAAAACTTCCCCAATCATCGTCGTTGTGGTTGTTTTACCGTTCGAACCAGTAATACCGATAATTGGCGCTTCTGAAATCAAGTAAGCCAATTCTACCTCAGTCAAGACTGGAATTCCCTTGGCCAAAGCCTTTTCAATCATGGGATTGCTGTAGGGAATGCCTGGATTTTTCACCATGAGGGCAAACTCTTCATCCAAGAGTTCCAAAGGATGGCCACCTGTAATGACCTTGATCCCTTCTTCTAGCAAACTTTGCGCAGCTGGATTGTCCTCGAAAGGTTTTCCGTCATTTACTGTCACAATGGCACCTAGCTTGTCCAACAAACGAGCTGCAGATTCACCAGACTTTGCCAAACCTAAAACAAGGACTTTCTTATTTTTAAATTGATCTATTACTTTCATGTCTCGAACTCCATTTCTACTCTTACTATTTTACCATTTTTATGGAAATAATTCTAAATGAAAATGCTCAGATTCAGCATTCTAACAAGCAAAAAGAGAGCCAAAACTCTCTTTTTATCTTCTTTTACTTTTACTGACCGACATGAGGGTAATATCTCGCAAGCTAAAGTATGCTAGGAAGAGCATGGCGATTGCGATAAAGAATTCTGTCGGTAGCTGAAAGATTTGCAAAACAGACAACATCAGCAAAATCAAGAGTGCTACAAAAGCAAAGACGACAAGTACGATATTGACAGTCCCTTTAATGCTTTCTGGTGTCGCAAATACATAGAGTAGTAATAAGAGGAGTCCTATGATTAAATAAACCATTTTTATCTCTTTCTAGCTCTTATTCAGCTGATTTTTTCTTCTTGTTAGCTTTCTCACGCTCTGCCTTGTTAAGGATTTGTTTACGCAAACGGATAGACTCAGGAGTTACTTCCATGTACTCATCGTCGTTCAAGAACTCAAGAGACTCTTCAAGTGTCAAGATACGAGGAGTCTTGATAACAGCCGTTTGGTCCTTAGTAGCTGAACGAACGTTAGTCATTTGTTTAGCCTTAGTGATATTAACTGTCAAGTCGTTTTCACGAGAGTTTTCACCGATGATCATTCCTTCATAAACCTCAGTACCTGGGTTGACAAAGATTGTTCCACGTTCTTCGATAGACATGATTGAGTAAGTTGTAGCCTTACCAGCATCGATAGAAACAAGGGCACCACGGTGACGTCCACCAATTTCACCTGGAATCAATGGTAAGTATTGGTCGAAGGTATGGTTCATGATACCGTAACCACGAGTCATTGACAAGAACTCAGTTGAGTATCCAATCAAACCACGCGCTGGAACAAGGAAGACCAAACGAGTTTGACCATTACCAGTGGAAATCATATCCAACATTTCACCCTTACGTTCAGAAAGGCTTTGGATAACAGAACCTTGGTATTCTTCTGGAGTGTCGATTTGAACACGTTCAAATGGCTCACATTTGACACCATCGATTTCTTTTACGATAACTTCTGGACGAGATACTTGAAGTTCATATCCCTCACGACGCATTGTTTCGATAAGGATTGACAAGTGCAATTCTCCACGTCCTGAAACAGTCCATTTATCTGGTGAATCAGTTGGGTCAACACGAAGGGAAACGTCTGTTTGCAATTCGGCCTGCAAGCGTTCTTCCACCTTACGAGAAGTTACCCATTTACCTTCTTTACCAGCAAATGGTGAGTTGTTGACCAAGAAAGTCATTTGAAGAGTTGGCTCATCGATGTGTAGGATTGGAAGAGCTTCAACTGCGTCTGTTGGAGTGATGGTTTCACCGACAAAGATATCTTCCATACCTGAAACGGCAATCAAGTCCCCTGCTTTTGCTTCTTGGATTTCACGACGTTCCAAACCAAAGAAACCGAAGAGTTTTGTAACACGGAAGTTTTTAGTTGTGCCGTCAAGTTTAGAAAGGGTAACTTGGTCCCCAACTTTAACAGTACCACGGAAGACACGACCGATACCGATACGTCCAACGAAGTCATTGTAGTCCAAAAGTGATACTTGGAACTGCAAAGGCTCATCTGAGTTATCTACTGGAGCTGGGATATGGTCGATAATTGTGTCAAAGATTGGTGCCATAGTAGCTTCTTGGTCAGCTGGATCATCTGACAATGAAGAAGTTCCGTTGATAGCAGAAGCGTACACCACTGGGAAGTCAAGCTGGTCATCATCTGCACCAAGCTCGATGAAAAGTTCCAAGACTTCATCCACTACTTCTGCTGGACGAGCTGATGGTTTGTCGATTTTGTTAACAACCACGATTGGGACAAGGTCTTGTTCCAAGGCTTTTTTCAATACGAAACGAGTCTGTGGCATGGTTCCTTCATAGGCATCTACGACCAAGACAACACCGTCAACCATTTTCATGATACGCTCAACTTCTCCACCGAAGTCCGCGTGTCCTGGTGTATCCATGATGTTGATACGAGTTCCGTTGTAGGCAACGGCTGTATTTTTAGCAAGGATGGTAATTCCACGCTCTTTTTCGATATCGTTTGAGTCCATAGCACGCTCAGCCAATTCAGTACGTGCATCAAGCGTTTCTGATTGTTTCAATAATTCATCAACGAGGGTTGTTTTACCGTGGTCAACGTGGGCGATAATCGCAATGTTACGGATATCTTCTCTTAATTTTGTCATGATTTCCTCTATAATATTCAAAATTTATTTTCTAACTGAACGATTATACCATATTTTCAAGTAAATAACATAACTCAAGCAAGTGTAAATGTTTTCACTCTGCTTTTCTTTTCACGTCAAGCCTTTTCAAAGCAAGCGACTTATGATAAGATAGGCACAGTATGCGTTTAGATAATTTATTAGCCCAAGAAAAAATCAGCCGAAAGGCCATGAAACAAGCCTTACTCAAAGGAGAAATTCTAGTCGATGGTTTCCCAGCTCGCTCCCTAGCTCAGAATATCGATACAGGACTACAAGAACTCCTTTTTCATAGTCGAATCATTCAAGGCTACGAGCATACCTATCTTATGCTTCATAAGCCTGCTGGTGTCGTTACAGCTAACAAAGACAAGAAACTTCCAACCGTCATGCACCTCCTTCCGCCTGACATCCAGTCTGACAAGCTCTATGCTGTCGGCCGACTGGATCGAGATACGACAGGCCTCCTCCTCTTGACTGACAATGGCCCCTTGGGCTTTCAACTCCTTCATCCCCAATATCATGTCGATAAGACTTATCAAGTTGAGGTTAATGGATTTCTGACACCTGACCATATCCAAGCCTTTCAAAAGGGAATTGTCTTTTTAGATGGTACTGTCTGTAAACCTGCAAGACTAAAGATTCTATCTGCAAGTCCTTCCCACAGTCAAGCCTCCATCACCATTTCAGAAGGAAAATTTCATCAGGTAAAAAAAATGTTCCTCTCAGTTGGTGTCAAGGTGACCTCACTCAAACGCACCCATTTCGGGCCTTGGAGCTTGGATGATAATCTTCAAGAAGGGGACTATCGACCCCTAAACTCAGAAGAATTAGCAAACATTCGTGAATTTCTTAGAAAAAGTGGTTAAAAAATGAGCTCGGAAACATCCAAGCTCGTTTTCTTATTTCTCGACTTTGACTTTCCCTTTCCAAGAATCCAATCCATAAGAAAGGATATAAATCTCAGAAAAACCTTGTTTTTTCAAATAAAGGGCTGCATTTGTAACCCGTTGCGCACGTTGGTTTTCGTAAAGAAGGACAGGTTTATCTTTACGAAGAGCTGCAAGACTAGTTTTCAACTGACTTGAAGGAATATTGCGTGCACCAAGAATATGTTTTCTGTGGAATTCTGCTGGGTCGCGCAAATCAATCAATTGACCTGTACGAATCAAGGCTTCAAACTCCTCATTGTCCACAATTTTAGCCGCACGGCGAATACGAAGATAGTTAAAGCCCATCCATGCCAACATTGCTAGTATAAGTGCCCACAAAATCCAAGTAACCATTAGTTCTTTTCTCCATTTTTCTCAATATAATCCAATTCTACCTTGTGCTCTCTGCGAAGAACCGCTTCTGCTTCTAGATAATCCAGTTTGTCCATCAACCCTGCATCGTAAATCCGAGAGAGTTCCAACTTCATCAGTTCAATATCATATAAGCGTTTTCCCATGTAAACAATAATACCAAATCGTTTGAGGAATTGCTGCACATCATAGAATGTTTTCATAAGACTCATTCTAGCAAAATTTTGTGTTTTTTTCAAGAAGAGACTCACACAATGGCCCTGATTTTCCTATCTTCTTTGGCGATTCTGACGCAAGTGTGGTACAATAAAAACATGAGAATTCAACAATTACATTATATTATCAAAATCGTCGAAACTGGCTCCATGAATGAGGCAGCCAAGCAACTCTTTATCACTCAGCCAAGTCTTTCCAATGCTGTGAGAGATTTGGAAAATGAAATGGGCATTGAAATCTTTATCCGCAATCCTAAGGGCATCACCTTAACCCGTGATGGGATGGAGTTCCTCTCTTATGCCCGTCAAGTTGTCGAGCAAACCCAGCTTCTAGAGGAACGTTATAAAAACCCTGTCGCCCACCGCGAACTTTTTAGCGTTTCCTCCCAGCACTATGCCTTTGTGGTCAATGCCTTTGTCTCTTTGCTCAAGAAAAGTGATATGGAGAAATACGAGCTCTTCCTTCGTGAAACTCGTACTTGGGAGATTATTGACGACGTCAAGAATTTCCGTAGTGAGGTCGGTGTCCTCTTCTTAAACAGCTACAACCGTGATGTTTTAACCAAAATGCTGGATGACAATCACCTGCTGGCTCACCATCTTTTTACCGCCCAGCCTCATATCTTTGTCAGCAAGACCAATCCTCTGGCAAAGAAAGACAAGGTTAAACTGTCTGATTTGGAAAACTTCCCTTACCTGAGTTATGATCAAGGGACGCACAACTCCTTCTACTTTTCAGAAGAGATTCTCTCGCAGGAATACCACAAAAAATCTATCGTAGTCAGCGACCGTGCCACTCTCTTTAACCTCTTGATTGGTTTGGACGGTTATACCATTGCGACAGGAATTTTGAACAGCAACCTCAACGGAGACAATATCGTTTCTATCCCACTGGACATTGATGACCCCATTGAGCTGGTCTATATCCAGCATGAAAAAACCAGCCTATCTAAGATGGGCGAACGCTTTATTGACTATCTACTAGAAGAAGTTCAGTTTGATAGTTGAGAAATCAGCAAGATTTTATTATAATAAGCAAAAAAACAAAAGGAGTTTAATATGAAAAAGGTTTTACTTGCTAGTGCAGTTGCCTTATCTATTTTAGGATACACTCAAACAACTGCCCAAGCTCAAGAAAATAAAGCAGAGTCAGTACGCGAAAATGTAACAATTCCTCATTCAAGTACTTCAAAAATCGAAAACCAAGAAAAATCGAAAGAGAAGGTCGAAAAAACAGACAATTCTTCTAAAATTGATGATAAAGAAGAAAAAACAGAGAAAAAAACTCCCGCCACAGAAGAGAAGAAGTCTGAAGTAAAAAAAGAAGAAAAAGTTGAAAAAGTCAAAGAAGGTTGGCAGGAAGAAAATAATAACTGGCGCTTTTACGAACACAACAAACCTGTTACCAACTGGAAAAAAATCCAAGGAAAGTGGTACTACTTCAATAAAGATGGCCATCGACTAAGCAATACAACCTTTGATGGTTATGTTTTCAATAAAGATGGAGTGATGGCTGAAAACGGTTGGAACTTTATCAATGGAAAATGGTACTTCGCTAATTCTTCTGGAAAAATTTCTCAGAATAAATGGGAGAAAATTGGTGGTGCTTGGTATTACTTTGACAAAGATGGAATCATGCTTAGTAATACAACTTTTGATAACTATTTACTGACCAAAAGTGGAGCTATGGCCACAAACGGCTGGGCAAAAATCGACCAAAATTGGTATTATGCCACATCCTCTGGAAAAATCTCTCAGGAAAAGTGGGAGAAAGTCAATGGTTCTTGGTACTACTTTGATAAAAAGGGAATCATGTTGAGCTCAACTACATTTAAGGGCTACCTATTTAATAACAGTGGTGCTATGGCTGAAAATAGCTGGGTAAAAATTAAAGATACCTGGTTCTATGCGAACGCATCTGGAAAATTTGTCCAAAACAAATGGGAAAAAATCAGCGGTTCTTGGTATTCTTTTGCTCAAGATGGAGCTATGTTAGCCGATAAATGGTCGGGAAGCTATTATCTAAAAACCAATGGAGCCATGGCTGATAATGAATGGATATTTGATAAAAACTATAACAGCTGGTTCTTTTTGAAGCGTGGTGGAATGTATGCATCAAAAGAATGGATTGGAGCTTACTATCTCAAAGCTGGTGGTTATATGGCTAAAAAAGAGTGGATTTACGACGACACTTATAAGGCTCGCTACTACTTAGATGATAACGGACATTATGTTTCCGGAACTTACAAAATTGACGGTAGAGACCATCTATTCCACAAAAATGGTCAATGGATTTCTGAGGTCTCAAAAGAAGTTGGGTTTGTAAAAGGCCAATACAGTAGAACCATCTTTTTAGATCCTGGACATGGTGGAAGAGACTCAGGTGCATACTATTACAATGTCGCTGAAAAAGACCTCAACATGCAGGTGTATCGTAAATTACGCAAAAAGTTAGAAGAACTGGGCTACAAAGTTCTCACTTCACGTGATAGTGATATTGATGTAGATTTTGTTACAGAACGTTCTCGTATGGTTAACAAGACTAACTCTGACATCTTTATCAGTATTCACTTCAATGCGACTGGTAATGCATACTCAAAATCTAGTGGAATTCAAACCTATTCCTACAGTGATGATCCTGATTATCCAAGTAAAATCAACCCATACTGGCATAACCATCCTGACCGTATGAGTGAGAGCAAGCGCCTCGCAGCAGCTATCCACTCTTCATTGTTAGCTGAGACGGGTGCTAAAGATGCTGGTTTATTGGAAAGAAGCTTTGCCGTTCTTCGAGAAACTGCTAAACCAGCCGTCCTCCTAGAGCTTGGTTATATAGATAATTTCGCTGAAAATCAACAGATTCGAGATAGCCACTATCAAGATAAGCTTGTAGCAGGTATCGTGAAAGGAATTCAAAAATATTACGCTGGTAAGTAAAAAAGGGTCTCGAGAAACCTCGAGGCCTTTTCTATTTGTCTTCTTTTGTATCTTTATCAGGAAAGAGGTATCCAATACCAATGCAAGCTAGTACGCCCGCTCCAATTACCAAGCCACTTGAAATTGGCAAAAGGTCTAAAATTGCATTTGCAATGATAAAAGCAATAATTAAACACATCAGACTAGCCTTGTAGTCTTTTTTCAAAAAATTCTCTAGAGTGAAAAAGAGGAACAAACCTACCGGAATGAGTGACCATGGGTTGACATCCAAACTTGGCCACCCAACAGAACCAAAATACAAAATCAAAGCTGAAACTAGCAAGAATCCAATACCTAATAATTTTTTCATTTTTATCTCCAATTTCTTTTTTAGGAACTTGAGTTATCTGATAGTGACGCCTCCCGTCCCTTATAAAAATCATTATAGCAGAGGTCAGTTTCAAGAACAAGTTCTTTTGCCCATCTGGTCTCTATCTCGGTCTAAGTGGTTCAATAATTAAAATGAAAGAAAAAGAAGCCCTAATGAGCTTCTTCATTCTAGCGATTGCAACAGTATTTCTAAACTAAAACAATCGAAAGTTAGATTCTAAACTAGTTTTTTCTAGTTCGTATTTTTCTTTTCCTTAGATTCTAGAGAAGTTTTGATGGCTTCTCGTTCAGCCTGTAGTTGAGCTAAATGTTTCTCTTCTTCCTCAAGTTTACTAGTATCTGGTTTTACACGATAATAAACATCTTCTGGTCTCGACAACATCGCTTCATACTGCTGTCCTGCAAACAGTCTCTCCTCGTCATGATTGCTTTTATCTGTCAGTTTTCCATCATCACCAGGTTGCATGACAACTCCACTTGGTACGGCAACTACCACAAATCCTCCTGCGACAGAACCTTTAGTGTGTGCACTTAGACTTTCAACTTCTTTAAAGTTGGAATCTGAACTTCGATTTTTCAGATGAGAGTAACTATTGTCCAATTCAACAGTATATTCAAATTTTTGACCATCTCTAAAGCTAGTTATATAAATTTCACCAGACTCATTAATGACATATTCATTGCCCGACGGTGTACGCCATGTGCCTTTCAAACTAGATAAATCATTATTTCTTAATGCTTCAATATCCAGTTTCGGAACTGCAGTTTCTTCTTTTAGCTTGCTAACTACCTTCTCTGACTCAGAGATCTTGCTATCTAAACTGGTTAGCTGTTCCTTGAGTTTTTGAATCTCCTCTTCTTTCTTCTTCTCATTCTCAGACGCTTTCGAAGTATCTATCGCTTCTTTACTTGTGTTCTCTTTTTTAGCAACTGAAGAAATGGCTTCATTTGACTCTTTCTTTGCGTTAGGTGAGAATAAGAAGAGGCTTGCTAGGATTGCAACGACCAAGAGACTAATGGCAGTGCCAATATAGACTTTTATTTTAAAAGAACTTTGAATAGCCTTAGCTGTAGAGATAACTTCTGATTTCCCCACAGCATTATGATTATATTCGTTAATTTCTTCACTGTTTTTTACTCGTTTTCTACTTCTCATAGTTGTATCTCCTAATCTCTTTTTAGCTGAATTGGATTAATATTATCAGCTCCAACCATAAGATTTCCTTGACTATCTTTTTTGTATGTTCCAGATATTCTATCTCCTATACCAGGTACTGCTACAGGTAACTTGATTTCAATCGTTTGATTAACCCAATCTACATTTCCTTTAAATTTTTGACTTTTTCCTAATACCACTATTTCCCCATCTACATTGACAAATAGAATCTTTACTTTGACTTCAGCTGTTCCTTTTATACCAAGTGAGTAACTTCCATCTGCTGAATTTGTCATATAGAAAATTCCACCTAATACAATACCTGTAAATACAATGATTACTCCTAATACTTTAGCAACAGCTCCAGCTGTATTTGACTTTGAGGATACTACAGAATTGTGGCTAAGAGATTGATTAAGTAATCGTTCTGTTTGTGTATTTTCCGACATTACATTACTATCTGCTTCTCTGTTCAATACTGAAAGTTTATCAAAAATAGATAAAAATTTTTCTGTTGGGACAATAACCAATACTAAAAATAAAATTGATAATAATAAAAACCAACCACTAAAGAGCGGGTAAGCAAAAAATGCCAAAGTAAACTCTATTAGAGACAGATAAAATAATAAAATACTATTTCTAAAATAAGCATTTCCTGTTAATTTATGAGCAAAAATCACCAACAATCCTAAATAATAAAAGAGCCCAACTGATAGGAAAAGCCGCAAAAGAAAAACAGAAATATTGCCAACATGGAAAGTATAAAATAAGGTATTGGTTAATATAAATAGAGATACCAATCTAAGAATATTCAAAATAATTTTATGATGGTTACTTCTTGTATATATTGCTTCATCACTAATAAAAATATTAAACTGCTCCAACTTAGATTTAGTCCAGTCAACAATAAAATTTTTTTTCAGATTTGTAATTTGGGTATATTTTTGAGAAGTTTCCAAAAAGGTAGTAAGATAATTTGGATTTACTTTTGTTACTACGATACTATTTTTACCACATTTACTACAATAATTGAATCGCTTATATTGTTAGAGCATTTCGAACAGGATATCATTGAATCTGCATTTTTTAAAAATTTTTGAACAAAATCATTATGTTTTAATTTATCATAAAAAAAATAATTTTTATCCATAAAAATCTCCTATTCAAATTCTTTTCCGCAACAAGCACAGAATGTATTCGAACCCGATTGTTCTATTTCACAAAGATTACATGATTTACGAGTATTTTTTTCATGATTTTCCATTGCCTGGACATCATTTCCACAGATGGCACAAAACCTATCCGTTTCTCTGATAGAGGCACCACATGAAAGACAAGATTTACCATCTGAAACCATCTCATTAAATAACTGTTTTTTATAATAGTTTTCTATATTGAGTTTTATTATAGAATCTATTTCATTTGACACTTCAATTGTTTTTCCCTGAATATTCCCTTGATACACTTTCATTCCTAATTCAAAAAATTCTTGTGCTAAATTTTGATCTAGTAATTGAATTTCATTCTTTAACGAACGAAGTTCCTGACTATTTCCAACCTTAATTTCTTGTATCGTATTTGGAACTTCTTTATTCAAAAATTTACGTTTAAAACTCATTTGTTGGTCTAAATCTTCAAAGTTAAATTCTCCAGAATCACTAGCTTTTGAAAACTCCTCTGGAGTTGGTTTACGACCATTTTCCTCTTCAAACTTTTCTAACCATTCTTCTTTTTTCATTAAAACAACCTCCTACATATTAGTATTATAGTTTATTTGCATAGAAACATTTAAACAATTTCTAAACGCAAAATATACACTAATTCTATTTAATATACTACCATAAATTACAATTTTTTCAACTTTTTTATAAGTATTAATAATCAAAATCAAACTCTGTTCTTGAGAATACAACCCAATAAAAAATTATTTCTAAACTTACTAATTTATGATTTAGTTCCATAACAATTATTGTATGAGAATCATTCGTCACTCTTCCTAAGCTAACTTGTAAAATATATAAAAATGAACAATCTACAACTCCCTAACATGGGATAGTAGATTTGTTCATTTTCAACAAATTCAATTTTGTATATAATCATGAAATTTATAATTAATAGAATATAAATCAAGTATATAATAAATATCGAAAAACTAAAATAACTTTATTTCATCTCTTAGCAGGAGTCTTATAAACTTTTAATCCTCCATTATCTTGTACTTCGACTTTGTACCCTGCTTTTTTCAACTCTATGGCCGTTTTTTTAGCTATTTTATCCTTATCATCACTTGAAAATTCCCAGTACGGAACAGACTTTTTAGCTATACTAGAAGATTTAAAAATATCTGATCCCATCCATACATGGAAGTAAGTTCTTAATTTACGATCAGAAAAGATTCCTCCACCATCATAAACAATAGATTTAGGCTTATTTTTAAATTCATACAAAACATATTTTTTATAATTTTTGTGTAACTGCTCTCTTTGTGCAGTTGTCATCACTAGTTTACTAACATGAGATTTTGCCGTTTTTGCTGAATAATAGTACATGAAAGCGCCTCCTTTTAACGAATTTATTCTATCACAGTATCATCATTATGTCAATGTAAAATCATAGAAACCAATGTATTAACGTAACAAAAAACACCATAAATGATAACTTTAAGCTTCTATTATCGAGAAATAGTTAGCTTGTTAAACCCTATATAATATGTTATAATTTAAAAAATAAAATTTTAGGGAGATTCTTTCTATGAATCAATGTAAAAATTGTCAAATTGAATTTGACGACTCTCATAACTTTTGTTCTAAATGCGGGTCTAGATTAGAAAAGTTAGTGAAGTATGAGACTCTTAGAACAGAATACTTTATTAATCCTAGTTTAGGAGGAAGTATTTTTGAAACTTTTGGAACACAAGGTACACATTTCAAACGATTTCTTTTTAATAACGATCATTACTATATAAGCAAAGGAAAACTCTGGAAAGAAAATATCATCTCTGGAAATAGGAGTTTCATCGCAGAATTAGATAACTACTATCAAAGTGAAATTTTCAAAATTGACGACTTGTTTTTATTCGTTAATAATGATGGTATTATTGTTTATTCTTTAGGATTAGAGTATCTATATTATTTCCCTCACAATGAGCCCTCCGGTAAGAATTACTGTCAATTAATTACTAAAAAAGATACACAATCAGTAGGAAGTATTTACATCTCTGATAATTTAATATTCTATACTTTTGAAAATTATGAAAATGAAGAGATATACTTAGACGAACAATTCGAAAATTATGGTTACCTACCACAATTAATGTCTAAAAACAATAGTAGTATTGAAAAATTCGATATTCTTACTGGTCAAAATGAAACTATATTCTCTTCAATTTATCTAGGAGAAGTATACATTGATCCAGTATCATTTATGACAAGTATTCCAATATGTGGAAATAAAGATTATTTGGTTTTCCCTATAAGTATTTATAACGTTGCAGGAGAGGAAGAAATAGACTATACAAAACCTAAAGAAGTGATTGTCTTGTTGAATTTAAATACTAAAGAAATGCAAATGTTGCAAACTGAAACATTAGACCGAGAGTTTCTATTCTTTGATGCACAGCGAAATCAAATTTGGTATTCAATAGAAAATAATACTTATCAAAAATATGATATTGCGTCAGATACCACAGAAGAATTTACACTGAATTATGGCTCAAGACTTTCATATTTTGATGGTATTGAAGCATTTGAGGTTACTCAATTTTCGATTTATAGACTTAATAATGATGGTTCTAGATCTGAAAATTTAAGAACTGATTCTTATATGAACCTCAGAGATGGATCCTATTTTAAAACAGATAAATGGTTAATGGTTCAAGGGGAAGGTAATCCTGGAGTTACTGAAGAATATCTTTATTTTGAAAATGGTTCTAATACACCATCCTATAAATCAGTTTTTGATTTCGAGAGTCAATTATAATTAGTACTTATTATATTCGTATTCATTTCACTTTTTAACCATGCAAAAAACGAGAAACATGCTCTAGACTTAGAGATGTTTCTCGTTTTCTATTTTATCTTGATTTAATCATTCCTTATTTTAAAGGACTGTTTTCCCTTTAAAGATTAGTTTAAATTGAAGTTCAATATCTACTTACTCAACTACTCATCCACTCTATATAAGACATTCGGATCTGTAAAAAGATCAGCCTTATCCAATATATCAATCCTATCTTTATCACTATCTGTTTTACTATCTTTTGCATGCCCAGCTGGTATTAAAGATATATGTTGATAAGTATTCTTAGTTTTACCCTCTATATTTAATATAATTGAACTAAAAGTAACATCAATCGAAGTGATTCTTCTACCATTTGAGCTATTCTCATCAAAGTAAACTAAACCATCTTCATCAATTTTTAGACTTCTTTGATACTGATTTGGTTTAGAAGACCATTTACCAGCTATAGAAGAGTAATTTCCTTTAACAAGTTCTCTTATATCAACCTTAGATGTGTTTGCAGTTCTTTCAATAAACTGATCCGTCTCAGAGTAATACATAACTTCATAATTCTTATCATATATTCTATCGTATTTTAAATCTGAATCTTCAAATTCAATTCCTCTAGGTATAAATGTAAAAGTATGCAAAGAAGATGAACCATCTTGATACTCTAGATTTCCTGATAAAGTACCTTTAGATATCTCGTGAAAATTAAAACGACCATTTAAAGTAGTGTCAATAGTGATATACTGATTAAAAATTTTTAAATCCTCATGCTTAAACTGGCTTTTTTCCTTAGCATCTTTACCATTTATAAATGATAAACCATCTTTATCAAATGTTATTCTCCCTTTACCATTCTTACTTACCCAACTTCCCTTAACACTTTGATAATTTCCATCAGATAATTCATCTAGATTCATTGTTATTAAGTGTTGTACATCAAACAAATTCCATTTTGCTTTTGATATCAGTTCTTCAGATAGGGTGTTACTTGATAAGTCTAATTTCTTCACAGAACCAAACTGAACTTCATAGATTGCTAGTATCTCATACTTTTCTTTACTATCTTTAAATGCTATGTATAGCTCATCTTTGTTATCCCCATTACTATCTATCTTAGCATAGGATGGTTGGCGACTAGGTTGTTCTAAAATTAACTTATAGTCATTTTCATCGCTTTTATTTTTTATTGCGTTATTGTACTCTTCAATAACTGTATCATACTGTGCGTTATTTTGAGTATACATCAGTTTGTTGTATTCAGATCTAAAAAAAGGAAATAATAAAATAGCAGACACTATCAAAACAGAACTGATTACTATTATGTTACGAATTTTCTTACTTGATAAACATCTCATAATCCAATGCAAAAACTTATCAAAGAAATTCATTTCAATTTCTCCTTGTTGCATAGCAAAATGTATTTCTTCTACAGTAGGTTTTCTATTATTTATTTCCTTAAAATATCGTACCCATAATTTTTTTTCATCTATACTCTCCTTTTCATATTTTGCTTTGAAAATTTCTCCTCTTTATAAATCATATCAACTAATTCACATAAAGCAATTCTAACTAGAATTCATCATACAAACTTTTCAAACCTTACTTATTATCATACCATCATTTACTAGTTTTCTCAATATAATTAATAAAGTTATAATTAATTTTTTAACTACATTGACGACATACTGTTAATACATAAAACTGACTGGTTTCCCAATCAGTTTTATTCTATATAAATTGATTTTAAGTTGTTTCTAGTTTAAGAAAGAAAACATACTTCCTTCTTCTTATAAACAAACTTGCGATAATTACTCTTAAACTAATACTTAAAATTTTTTAATTTTTCTTTGATTTACTTCCAATATAGATTGCAATAATCAAACCTAGGACCAAATCTTTAGAAACAGCTTAGAATATCTATCAAAAATTTTCATTCGCATTAGAAAAATATCACACTGAACTACATAATTCATTTATAAATAGTAATTGTCAGCAAACTGTTTAACCATCACAGTATCTAATCTCAACACATAAACATTTTTTCTATAGATTTTGTCTTAATCTTGATCTTTTTTCTTCAATCCAAGAAGTGCTCCTACTATAAACAATATTCCAGCAATAAATGGTGTAAGACCTTCTCTAACTGTCCCGGTTTTTGGCAATCTATCAGAATTGTTAGTATCAGACTTACTATCGATATTGGTATGTTTATTAGCTATACTCTCTGGTTCATTAAGATAAACTTCCTTCTTATTTTCAAAGCTTTTATCATTTTTATCAGGAACTGTAGCTGTAACATCCTTAGTTGAATCAGATCTTTGACTTTCATCTAATTGACTATAATTTACTTGTACAGGAACTGTAGTTTTGACATCTTTAGTTGAATCAGATTTGTGTGAATGATTTTCTCTTTGTAAATCCTCTTTTCTGTGACTTTCATCTAATTGACTAGAATTTGCCTGTGGGTTATCTTTCTTTTTGGATACATCAAAAGTAGGTTTATTTTCCTCTTCCTTTTTCTCCTCTATTTTCTTGAATACAGGTTTTATAAGGGTATCTTTTGATAGATTAATAACATAACCAGCATCTTTTTTCCCTTCGAAACCAGAAACTTCCCAACCATCAAATTGATAGCCTTTTTCTAATTCACCCTTATAGACAGGTAAAATGAAATCTTCCTCCGACACTATCGTTGAACTCATTTCTTTTCCATTTTTAATGGTCACAGTCACCGTATGAGGTTTTAGTTCGCTCACCTCTCCCGTATCTTTGTTTAAAATGAATTCTTTTACGGTCGTATTTCTTGCAAAATCTTTTACAATAATCTTAATATTTAGTGTCTTATCTGTTAGTTGTTTAATATCATCAAATGATTTGTATTCTTTTCCATTTACATAAATATGTTTGTCTTGAATCTCACCATCGAATCCATTATTTCTTTTATCATTGATGTTAAAGACAACAGATTTTCCGTCAGCATATTCAATACTAGTATTTCCCTTAGGATCAATGTTTACTTCTGGTTTAACATTATCATATAAAAATTGATAGTGTACTCCAACCGCTTTCGCATTCAAATCGCTATAGCCAGTTTGAAGATAAACATTTCCATCCATATCTGTTACCTTATCTGGGAATCCGTTTGCTTTATAGTCTTTCATTCCCCAGTCCATGATGTCACCGTCTTTAACATTAAGCTTAATGTTAAAATCTCTAGTGTTATCAATGTGTAAATCTCCATAGATTAAATAATTATCTACAACCGATTCATTAACTCTCAACTCCCAGTTAAAACCACCCTTATCAGAAATCTTACCTCTTAAATGGAATTCTGGATTTCGTACATAAATTTTATTAGATTTAGATGGATTAAAGTAGTTCTTGTCCATTGAAAGATTTACTGGTTTTGCATCAATAAATAACGTAGAACCATCTTCTTTTATAGCTTCTACATTGGACTTATCCTCTCCAGTGTACTCTTTACCATTCTTACCAAATAATACAAGTTTAGAAGAATCTGTCACAAGATTTCCATCTTTATCGATTGCCTCCCCTTTGTCATTCATTTTAAAGTTAAAGACTTGATATCTTACAATGTTAAAGCCGTCCAAAGCCGACATTAATACTGATTGAATACTTCTTCCATCTTCAACATTTCTACTATCAGCATAAATTATTTTTTCTGAAAGGACTCTTAGATTAGGATTGGTCTTTTGGATTTTTGCTATATCTTCCTTGTTATAGACTCCATTTCCTTCTAACATATCCGTTTTTCCAGGATTATAGGTAGTCACTTTTAGTGCATAGCCTTTTCTTAGAATAATGTTATCTTTTAACAGATATTGTTGTTTTTCTGAATCAGCATAGATTTTACCAGATTCCATGTCCGTTAAATTGTTTGGTTTGTTTTTTGAAAGATCTCCTTCTCCTAATTCTATTACATTCCCATAACTTGATGCATACGGATATTCTGTCTTAGTTTCCTTATTTTTTTCAGGCATTCTAATCTTCGTTTCAGCTTTTATCTGATCATCATCTTTAACAAAGAATCTCATATCTCCTGAAAAAGCTAATCCATCCACAATATCATTAATATTAGCGTATAAATCAAATGTCATCGTTTTTGAGCGGGAATCATACTTGGTCGTTTTGATTTCTATCGATTTATAGTTATTACCATAATATACCTTGGCATTTTTAGAAACATTACTTATCTTTCCAAGAATTTCAAAGTGTCCATTTTTAGACGGACTTAGAACACCATAAATTTTTGATTTGATTTCGTCAAGTTTTTCAGTTTCATATTCTAAGGCGCTACCATCGTCATAAGCAATGATATTTCCCTTATCATCGTATTTATAATCATATTCTTCTGTCCTCTTACCAGTTTCACTTGTAAAGTCATCAATTTCTCTAAATTTCTTTTTAATGAGTTTCTTCAAGTCTTTACTTTCAAAATCTCTAATTGTTGAAATCGTTTTATGAATAGTCAAGCTAGATTTTTCTTCGATAGACTCTTCATTGTCTTGATGATTTTCTTCCTCATTTGTATCTTTTTTAAGACTATCCTCTTTTCTATTTTCTAAATTTTTAAATTTAGATTCGGCAATCTCGCCAAGCTTTTGGTAGTTAGATGAATCTTGATCAGGATCTACTAGATAGTAGGAAATCATCCCCTTTTCATCAGCATGATTAGCAAATTTAATTCTATGAATCTTTGTGAAATTGCTAGAGCCATCTAATGCAATGACTTCAATGATTTTTCCTCTTAAATCTCCTGCACCATTAATTTCATAAATGGTATTTCCGTCTTTGTCAAGTTTTCTATTTCTTCCTTGACCCTCACCTGCATAAGTTACTTCAAGATTTTTCTCAACCTCTCCATCTTCATTAACAAGAGCGGCGCCAGCATACCAAACTTCGTTTGCAATCTCGTCAAATTTTTCAGGATGTTCTTTTTGATCTCTCGCAAATAGCGTTTCATTCTTGTATTGCTCTTTTACCTTGTGATAAGTATCCTTTGTAATCAGCTTAATTTTTTCAGGATTTGAAAAATCAATCGAAACAATCTTAGGGGCTGTGTTATCAATTTTTACAGGAATATAGGAAACCTGCCATGGATAATCTTTAGTTAATCTATATTTAAATTTATAGAAATATTGACCTTCTGCAATTGGTTCAAATTGACCTCTTATCTTAGTAGCAGGATCTTGGTTATTCTTACTTTCTGGTGCATTTTCTTCTCTACCTCTAGGGTTATAGATGAGTCCATCCCACTTCAAGTCACCCCAAACTTTTAGTTTTGAAGATTTGATTCCCTTTGCATCATTTCTCTTAGAATTTAAAATTCCTTTAATAAAGTGTTCTCTCGAAATGACTTTTAAGTCTTTTTGATTTTCTCCCTCTTTATTTGTATTTACTATTGAAATCAATCCTTCTTCTGCACTTCTTAATACAAGTGGAGAAGGTGTTAATCCTCTCTCAAGTTGAGCATCTTGAGGATTTCCATTTGAATCTAAAGGATAAATTTTAGCAATATTAGAACCACTTGATGATGGTGCGTTGATCCCTTCGTTATTGAAAGCAAATAATTCTGGATTTTGATCTAGGGATGTTGTATTTTTATCTTTTCTATTTTGTATAACTCCTGCTGGATTAAATTTATCTATACCATGTTCTCCACCAATTCCCTTATTTAAGGTTCCTGGAATTTTTGGTTTACCATCATCATCATAACCTTCCATTGTTTTTGATTTTGAACCTTCTTCCCAGGCCCATTTATCAAGGATTGGTTCATGGTTCCAATTCCCAGCAAATCCCATTAGAGGCATCGATAAAGAAGGTTGGAAGTTTATTTTCTTCCCGTTAGAGTTTAGAGCTTCCATTTCTTCCACTGATTCAAAATGAATAAATGATTCTACAAATTTATTTTTGTTTTTAGCCTCTCCAACATTTATAACCGCATTCAAATCAAAGCTAGAATTTGGGCTTATAGTGAAGGTGTCATGCTCAAATGTGATATTTGCTCCTTTGATTTTTTCTGGGTGGATTTCTGGAACAATTTGCTTACCATCTGGAGATTTTTCATCTTTGTATGTTTCATCCAGTTTTAGTCTATCAGTTAGAGCATCTGTAGTTACCGCTGATGCTGAAACTTTAAAGGTTAAAGGTCTGTTTGATGTATTGTGAAGCTTAATTGTAAAGTATTTTTTATCTCCTTTTATTTCTTTAAGAGAAACAGAACCATAAGAGTTTACCAAACCTTTAGAATCCGTGTTTTTAAAAGTAGCTACAACCTCATTTCTCAAAGCATTGGCCACATTAATTAGCCCTGCTCCCTGTTGTCTAGGTGATGCAAAGTATTGACTTTTTTCTTTCCAAGACGTTGCGTCCATCATAGGCCGTGCAGTATTTTGTAGGGCAATTTTTGTAAGACTTGTAAGGTCTATTTTGTCATCTCCCTTAAGATTTTTCAAGGCAGGTCTTTCAAGCATTTCCTTTAACTTTGGTCTAATCAAAACAGTAGAAGCTGCCACGATTGGAGTTGCCATACTAGTCCCTGACATATAACCATAAGTTGATTTCCCATTAATGACATTGAGAGTAGATTTAATATTTTTACCTGGTGCTGAGACATCAGGCTTTAAAAGCAAATCTGTTCTCGGTCCCCAAGATGTGGATCCTGCTGGAACTATGATATCTTCTTTATACAATTCTTTGTCTGTGTCAGGTGCAAACTTAAAGTCAATCTCTTTTTCGTCACCTACATTCGGTTTATTAGAATTATAGCTTGCCATATCAATTGGATAGTATTGCTCCAATTTATCTTTAAAATCTTCTTTATTATTCCTTTTAATCTCAGTTTTTTTATCAGGGTTAATCATGTTCCATAGCTTTACACCATCATCTCCTGAAATTGAAAATACTTGACTAGTAGTTCCTTCATCCTCCTCATATCCCATAGCTGGGAGCTCTGTCCAATTATCTCTATTGTAGTAATTTACAGTATTTACAACCATAATGCCACGTGCGCCCTTATCCGTAGCTCTTTTAAAAGAATTTTTTAAATCCTTGGTATAAATTCGATCCATTACTGCAATTTTGCCTCTAAGATCCAATCCTATCAAATCTTGGTCTTGACCCTTGCCTATATATACAAATTTCAATTTATCAGGAGCTTTTGATCCATCTTCATTTGTTGTGATTTTATTCTTATCGAAAAAGGCCCCTATATTTCTGTATTTAAAATTTTCTCCACCTATGTTAACTTTATCAAACTCAACTGTTTGATTTTTAGCAGATGCGACTGCTATCGCATCTTCATGTGCTGCAGTTCGTGTTACATTTCCAGTGTCGGTCATTTTCAGATTATTATTTGCCACTAAATCCCATGAAGAACTTGAAGCAGAAGTCGCATAGTTACCCGTAGCTACAACCATTGGAATGCCTGCTTTTCTTAACGCTCTAATAGCTTCCCAATATTTCTCACCTACAAGACCTGTTCCTGTAAAGCCAGATGATACCGAAACAACATCGACATTGTGTTTGATCGAATCTTCAATCGCATGAAACATTGTTTCATCTCCTGCGAAGCCAGATCCTGCGTCAGAGTACATTTTATAAGAGAAGATCTGTGCATTAGGAGCAATTCCATCTATTCCGTTAAAGTTTTTAATATCTTTTTCAGTATCATTTCCCGCAAGAATCCCTGCAATATGCATTCCATGTGGATCAAAATAATCGCTTCCATCATCAGCTTTTTCTACAGTGATTTTACCACCATTATAATAATTGAAAGCATGAGGGATTTTATCACTCAACCAGAAATTTTTATCAGTACCTTTTAAGTCTTCTTTTTTAAATCTCATTGAGTCTTTGGCATCATCATCGATTCTCATAGCCTTATGCCTATAATCTGTCCCAGTATCGATGTTTGAAATGACCATACCCCGACCATCAAAGTTTTTCCCAAATGGAGCATTGATAGATTTTAGGTAATCTATAGCCTCTTCAACTCCAATTTCCTTTCTGGCATGATTCATCATTGGCTGGACTTTTTGTGATCGTTCAACCGATGAGATACCTTCTATTAGTTTAATTTTGTCCAGATTATCTGGAGTTGTTTCTATTGCAACACCATTAAAAACTGTATCATAAGTATATAAAACTTTTGTATCCTTAAGATTGGATAATTCCTTGATTGCTTTTTCTCCAGATTCTTTATCTTTAAATTCAGCAATATAGACAAGTTTATCCTCTTTTTTGGGACTTTCTGGGGCTTTACTTGCAGACGAGTCTGCATTATCTCCTTGAGATTGATTGGAATCTTCTTTTTTGCTTGTTGCTTTTTCGTTGTTAGTTTTATTGTCTATCACAGATTCTTTACTAACAACTTCTTTTTCCTCAATAACTGTTGTTTTCTTATCTTCAGTATCCTTTGAAGTTTCTATAGCATTATGAATATCTTCATGTTTCTCTTTATTCTCTGTTTCCTTATCTACTACTACTTTTTCTTTATCAGAGATATTTAAAGCATCTTCAGAGCTAGATGTGTCTGCTAAAACTACCTCATTAGGGACATATGCTGCTAAAATAACTGCAGCTGTGGTTAATGACAATACTGTACTTTTTTTCATTTTAATTCCTTACATATTTATTTAACTTCCAATAGATAGAAAACTTTAACTTTGCTAGCCTTTGTTATAAAAAGTTTTACTAAGTATTATCTAGGACATAGAGTAGTGCATTTATATATAATTGTTAACTCTCTGAAAATAGTATATCAATTAAAAAAATTTAAGTCAAGAAAAATTAACATGCATTAATTTATTTTTTAATAGGTATTAAAAATAAGGTTAAGTCAAAAAAATTCGTAGTTAACTGGGATACATTATAAGCACATTCACATAATCAAAAATAGTAGGAATCAAGTTGAACCACTACTAAAATCACAAAGTCAAACATCATTGATGAAATATCAGCGCTATTAAATAATATAAAAAACCGCTAAGAACTTGGCTTAACGGTTATTTTTCTACATATCTAATTTTTCAAATCTTCAGTCGTTTATCTACCTATAACCTAGGCTTTATGAGTGTCTTGCTCTAGCAACTAATACTCAATGAAAATCAAAAAACAAACTAGGAAGCTAGCCGCAGGTTGCTAAAAGCACTGCTTTTAGGTTGTAGATAGAACTGACGAAGTCAGCTCAAAACACTGTTTTGAGGTTGCAGATGGAAGCTGACGTGGTTTGAATTTGATTTTCGAAGAGTATGAGCTAAATCGGCTATTACACTTAAAGTATAGCACTCTAAGAATAGGTGTCAAGAATTTTTCATCTCTATTAGAAAAAGCCTGTCCTGAGACAAGGCTTTGGTATTCTATTATTTACGAACCTGCACTTTCGTAGGCATCCAAGCCCCTATCCCAAAGTTTAAGGGAAATGACAAAGAAAACCAGAGAAATCAACATCAAACCTCCGATGTTAAAGATTACATCCTTGTCCTGCAAGAAATAGCTGGCAGGATAGTAGGCCGTAAAGGCAAATGGCACGATAAAGCTAATCAACCATCGAAGGACTGAATTGTAAATGGAAATGGGATACTTGGCAAAATCATTAAACATATAAAAAATGTAAATCATTGCTCCTGACTGCTTGGTCCAAAAAGCGATGCTGGCTGTCGCTATCTTCAAGGAAGTATAAATCAAGGTCGCAAAAGGAATGCAGACTAGGAAAAGTAGGAATTTTGGAAGAGTCCAAGCAATGCTAGATACCGTTGTCGCTAGTAGGATCCCACCAACCAAGAGTTCTCCCAAGGCATCAATCTGAAAAGTCTCAACTAGAATATGAAAGAGAGGATTGATAGGACGTGTCAAATACTTGTCAAACTCCCCTTTTCGCACCAAGCGTTGTCCCAGTGCCCAGAGATTGTCAAAAAAGAGATGGTCCAGTCCCTTGGGAACCAAGGAAAATCCATAGATAAAAGCAATTTCTTGAAAAGTCCAACCTTCTAGGGATGGGATGTGTTGAAAGATGACATTGAGAAACAAGAGGTTCAAGCCTTGGGTCAGAAAAACTCCCAGAACACCAACTACAAAATCCACCTTGTATTCCATGATTTGCTTGATGTATTGTCTGATAAAAATCAGATGCATGCGTTGATATTTTTTCATACTAACCTCCCTGAATGGTAATGAATGACTGGACTCGTTTCCAAATCAACTGAGACAAGCCCACCATCACTAAGAGCCAGAAAAACTGCAAAGCGAGCGCCTGAAGAATCTGATTGGCATCGTATTTCCCAACGATAATCATGACCGGAGTGTAAATCAAGGATGAAAAAGGCAGGAAGGACAGAATATCTGAAACAACCTTTGGAAAGAAAGCCAAGGGAATCAAACTTCCAGACATAAAGGCCACTATTGAAGTCTTAAGTAGGTTGGAACCCCAAAGATTTTTAAACACAAAGGCAGAAAATCCAAAGCAGATATTAAAGAAAAAGTTAATCAGGTAGGCTAGCGTTAAGCTAAAAAGATATAGAACAGTTAAGCCCAGCACTTCTACAATACCTTGCCCCGATAAGACTTTCATCAAAACAATGACACTTAAAAATGGCAGTCCAACAGATATAAAAATCAACCACTTGGAACCAAGTTCAGTGAAGAGATAAGAGGCCGCAAAATGCACTGGTCGCAACAAACGCATGATGATAGAGCCATCCTTTACCTCCTCCCCAATCATAAAAGACGAATCTGACTTGGTCAACAGATTAGTCACAAAACTCATGATGATGTAAAGGGTGATATCTGCCATGCTGAAGCCCTGAATCAAGGACTCCTGCGAGGAATCAAAGACTGCCTTCCAGAGATAGAAAGCCACAAATGCTCCCATCACATCACCAATCCGATAGAGAAGAAAATTGACTCGATAGGTAATCAACTCCTGAATCCCTGCATTGATAAAGGGTTTATAACGTCTCAACAATTTGACCATCTTAGAGCTCCTTTCGGTAGAAGCGACGGATAATGTCCTCGATATCCGTATCCACCATCTTCAAATCTCGGATGTCAAAATCAGACAGGGTTTGCTTGATAATGTCCGCCGACTGGTAGCGGGAACTATCAAATTCAATATTGAGACTATTTCCTTGTCTATCAACGGTCATATCAGGCAAGCCTTCATAGTGAGAAGCGAGATGACTTTGCCCTGGCACCAATTCAAAGGATAGAGTCTTCATCTTGCCAAAGGTCTCCTTGAGCTGACTCACCGTTCCATCAAAAATCTCCTGCCCCTTGTCAATCATGAAAATCCGATTACAGAGCTGCTCAATATCACTCAGATCGTGAGTCGTCAAAAGAATGGTTGTTTCTTCTTCCTGATTGATTTGGGTAATGGCCCGACGAATGTTATCCTTGACCGAAACATCCAAACCAATGGTCGGCTCATCTAAAAAGAGAACCTTGGGATTGTGGAGCAAGGAAGCTGCAATATCCGCCCTCATCCGTTGTCCCAGTGAAAGAGTTCGCACAGGGTCCTTGATAAAGTCCTTCAAATCCAAAACTTCATTCAAAAAATCCATGCGCTTATGGAAAAGAGAGTCTGGCACATCGTAAATTTCCTTCAAGACTGTGTAAGTCTCTTGCAGTGCCAAATCCCACCATAGCTGGGTTCTTTGCCCAAAAACAACCCCAATATCCTTGACATAATCTTGGCGATTATCCTGAGGAATCTTGCCATTGATCCGACAAAAACCAGATGTCGGTTTCAAAATCCCTGTCAGCATTTTAATGGTTGTCGACTTCCCAGCACCATTAGCCCCGATAAATCCTAAAATCTGCCCCTTTGGTACCTCAAAGGTCAAATCCTTGACCGCTTCAAAGGTCTGCTTTTCAGGATGAATAAAGGAGCGCAAAGCTCCCTTTAACCCCGGCTCCTTCACTGTCTTCACAAAATTTTTCTGAAGATGTTCCACTTCTATCATTGCCATAAATCTCTCCCTATCGCAAGGAATAGCAACATTGTATTTTTGACTACAAATATCTAAATCCTTACTTTCTACACCTTCTCAATATTATTACAGAAGGCCTTATACCAACCTATTATAGTCCAATAAAAACTAGAATGCAAGCGTTTGCCCAAAGTTTATGGAATTGAAAATTTTTCTCTTAAAGAGATATTTTTATACTCAATGAGAATCAAAGAGCAAACTAGGAAGCTAACCGCAGTCTGTACTTGAGTACGGCAAGGTGAAGCTGACGTGGTTTGAATTTAATTTTCGAAGAGTATTAGTCCAAAATTCTGGCTTAATAGTCTCCTTAAAACACCAAAAAACCTGCCTGATGGGCAGGTTACGAGTTGTAAAAAGCAAACTATTTTGATCAATATGATTCACTATTTAATCAAAGAACTAATCTTTCATAATTCTTTTCACAATCCCATTTCTATCAATTAGAAAACAATCTGGAAAGGTCATCTGCTCCCATTTTTCATAATCAAAACTGGAATCAAAGTGATGTAGTAGTATTCCTATCAAATTCCCGTGTGAACTAAGTAAAATCGTTTTTTCTGATATCATAGACATTCATTTGATGTTTATTAACTACGAATTTTTGACCGATAGATGTCTGTAATTCATTTTCCTTTTGTAAACTGATTTTGTGAAATACAAATATGGAGACTGAAACACAAGAATGAAACTAAAAAGCAAATACCACATTATTTTAGTTTTTCAGAATATTATTGTACCAAAAATAGGGTGTATCTGTAGGATTTTAGTGACTTCTGAGATTAGTCTAGCACCTTACTTTCTAAACTATAACAGTGGTTTGTTTAAAATACTTTCTAATGTCACCCTTTCTTCCAGTTGAGAATCTCTCCATCTATCATAGGATTCAACTTCATATAAAAAATCATCATATTTCGATTGCAAGTACTCTTCAAGATGGTATTGTAAATTTGAATAATCAAACTTTTCTATTGCAATATCATCCCATTGAAAGTCACCTGTTAACTTTTCAGTTAACTTTTCTTTAAACTCTGAAACTTGCCCTTTTACTTCCAAATCTATATCAAAACCGTTAGGATCATTAATAAAGTCAACATCTTCTTCTTCCAAAGAATCTCTACTATCTAAATAA
Source organism: Streptococcus mitis (assembly GCF_946190325.1). Taxonomy (GTDB): domain Bacteria; phylum Bacillota; class Bacilli; order Lactobacillales; family Streptococcaceae; genus Streptococcus; species Streptococcus mitis_CF. The sequence goes on from NZ_CAMHZR010000004.1 coordinate 91,762, forward strand.
TCTTGAAGCAATTCAATTTTTTTCTGTCTAAAAATGGTATAACAATACATATCTCTTAACGAAGCATCTTGATAGTCTTCATCTTCTATACTCACCTCATCAATTATACTGTTTATTGTATCTAACATGTCATCTAGTTCTTCTGAATCAAGATAAGGACTATTTATTATTTTATCCACGACTCTCTTATCATCAAGAATATTGAGGAACATTCTTTCGATTGCTATATTATCAGAATAATAAATCTGAGTGATGATATTATTCCATCCATCCCTATAACTTTTTAAATTATTTCTTCCATCATATATTCTCAATAATTCTAAAAAGTTATCTTTAAATTTTGAAAATTTTTTTAAACAAATAATAGCTAGGATTTTTTCTCCAATAAAATCATCTTTATCTTTAAAGTTTTCCCAATCATCTAGTAGTCTAGTGAAAAATAAAGCCTGTGAATTATTTAAGTTACTCAGTACGTGGCTGTTACAACCTTTACATAATTGGTGGAGGTAAATAGAATTCTGAGTTATTTTTTCAGTTATTTTGGGATACTCTTTTGACTTATCATTTAAAAAGTCAATAATACTTGGGTTTAAAAAATCCACCTTACTTTTATCATCCAAACTTTCTTTCGTAAAGGTAAGCCATGAACCATCTAGTTTCCTTAAAGATTTCTTAAAGTCAAACGTCGGATTAAGTTCCAAAGTATAAAGTGAATTTATTAACCACTCTTCCTCAACAGGATAAACATCGAATTGTAATAAAGAAAATAACAAAAATTTTTCTTCATCTTCCAGATTGCAAAATAAACTATTATAAAGTTGAATAGGATGATTAAGATAATATACTACATAATCATAAAAATTTTCTTTAGATTCCTTAAAATTCCTTGCTATCAATTCTACTAACCTAGGAAAATAATTTCGATGACGTATAATTCTTTTCCAATCTCTTCCAATAAGACTATTATATTTTTCTACAAGTTCTATTTTATCACCACTTTCAAGGTAGTGTAACTTCCGTTCAAATACTTTCCTAAAAATATAAGCTTTGTCTATATCAGAGTATTTATCCAAATCAATGATAAATCTTCTTTTCTCTGTAAATTTTTCATCAATTAGTTTTTGAAATTCAGAATTCGTTAATGTTGCTTCTTGAAGAATTTGAGTTCGAGAGTTTAAACAAATAAAAAGGTTTTTAGTATTAGTGGAGGCTAAATATAATTTTCTTATATCTTGCAATATCCTCTCTCCAACATCAAATTTATTACGTCCTAAGAAATCATCAAAAACCACAAAAAGATTTCTATCCTCATTATCTCGATAATTTTCATTATATAATCTAAGAACTTCATTAATATCTTCTACTCTACGCATAATGATATCAAAAGTATTTTCATTATTATTTAGAAATAAATTGCCAAGCATTGAACAAGTTGTTGTTTTTCCAATTCCCGCTGGTCCTTGAATTAATACAATATGTTCCCTTTGTAGAGTATGATAGGCTTCCCCTAGAAAATGAGTTTCAACAAAGTATTTTAAATCCAAATCTGAAAAATAATTCTGAGATTCTGATTCTACCCATTTCAATCTTTCACTCCTCAAAATATTGGAGATATCTTTTTCCAGTAATCCATAATTTATAAAAATATCTCTATATTCTTCCTGCTGAGAAAAAGTTGTTAACGTAGAAGAGAAAATAATATAATCGTCAGTCGGAATTGCATTGGGGATTATTTTATCTGCGTATTCACGAATCTCCTTTAAACCCGCAGGAGATAACCCCATACTTGTAACAATAACGTAATTGAAATCAGTTTCCCAACCATATTTTTCCTTAGTTTGAGCAATCTTATCAATTTCTTCTTTCAATAATTTTACAGCAGTAGTATTATTTTTATTTATCTGCCAACGCTTAGCTTGAATAATAAGAGTAGGAGATTTGATATCATCGATTCCATCAATACCGTCATCTCTCCCTTCCTTAAATCCATGTAAACTCTTATTTTCAAATTTTTTCTTTGCAATCTCAATGGCAAAATTTTCAAAGTCTGATGTAGTCATTCCATCAGCACGAATACCAATATCCATAGTTCTCCTAATTCTACAATCCCTACAAATGTTTAATCACATATTATGCTTCGGATTATTCTATGTTCTTCTTATTCTTCCTTTAGTAAGACTAATAATATTTGGATACCTATCATTCAGTTCATCAAGATATCCTGCCTCTAAGCTGCATAAATCCTCAATTAAAAAATTAGGCAACAATTTATTGTATACTCTATAAATATCAGCAGATATGTCCATCACAATTCTATTTTCCACTAATAGCTCTACTGACTGTTTTAAAGATAGAGGATTGCTAATCAATTTTGTTGAATCTAAGGGCTCATTTTTTCTCCAACCTCTGTAACTAAGTTTCTTATACAAGTTTGTATACTCATTAGAATCTATGATATTCAATGACTTAGCACGCATTATCATCATACTAATTGAAACTTGCCAAATTCTTTTTAGATACCTGTAGTACTCTAGATCATTTTCATGCCCAATGATAGAAGCTTTAAACGAATCCTTTGGCAATAGAAATTCAGCCGCAAACTCATTCGCTTCGTCTTCCATTTGCTTATATTCAATTGCTCCCATGTCTTGAGGCGACTTACAATTTTCATGCATTAACCAATGTCCTAATTCATGAGCTAAACTAAACTGCTGACGATAAAATGAATACTCTGTCCCTTCTAACATAACAACATAATACTCATTATTATTTACTTTAACAGCTGAACCAAAAGCATCAACTTTATCACTCTGAGTGTCTATTCTAGAAATAACAAAACCTTTTTCTTCCATCAACAACGACAAGTTATCAATTGGTCTATCTCCAAGTTCCCATTTCTCTCTTATGTAGCTTGCGTATTCTTGTGGAGTATAGTCTAAACCAGAAAGACCCCAGTCAAGATTTGGAAAATCAATAAATTCTCCCAAATAATCTCTTATTAAAGCAACATAGTTTTTATTTATTTCTGCAGGCATTTTTTCTGTTTGAGTCGCTGTGTAACGACTTCTAAAAAATGTGCCTGTAGAACTTAAGCTAAAATTATCATTTCCAAAAAAGAAATCTCTCGGAAACTTTAATTTCTTTTCCAATATTTCTAACGATTCTTCACTTGGCGTTGCTCGTCCTTTTTCATATTTAGAAACCATTTGTTTTGAAACGTTTAAAAACTCTGCAATCTGAGTAATACTTTTTTTGTTAAAAAGTCTTGCCTCTTTTAAGCGAGCACCATTAAAACTAATCTGAAGCATTATTTACTCCTATTTTATATAAAATATTATAATTTAGTATTCTCTTCCTTCTTTTCAACAGGAAGACTAACATGCTTTTGTGACTCCAATTGTTTCTGTAGGTCAGATTTCAATGCAACAAGAGGTTTTTCAGGATTATTTCCACGTCCATCTTCTTCAAGTTTTGTAAAATCAAATTCTGTGATATTTACAGCATCAATAAATTCACAAAAGGCATTTACCTGATTAACAATCACCTCTTTAGTTTTTTTATCAAAGGTAACAACCCTAATCTCATCAATCGAATTATAATGATCTCCCAATAATTTCTTCGCTTGTTCAATTTGTGAATCACTCAACCTATCATCATCCAGGTCATTAAATAATTCAATGGATAGTTTACCGTCTTCTTTTCCATTTAAATGAGAATTTTTCGCACGTGCTATACAAGTAAGATAGTGATGCTTTTCGTATTTATTAGTTACATCTTCAAATCTTTTCTTCATCATAAAAACATATAGGACACCCTCAATAATTACTCCTCTTGCCGTCCACAGAGCGCCCATATACATAGTGGGTGATATTAAACCATTTACTTTGGCGGTGTTTACAATATCACGATAAATAAAATCCCAAGTTAAAATTGGTAGACTATTCTTAGTTTCAAACTCATTATCATAAAATATTTTCTCAATATCTTTCTTGCGACTTGTTGAAAATACTTGAGCAAACTTAAAGATTTGGGTTGGTAAATTTTCCATAGAACACCTCTTTGAAATTTATAGTCTTATTTTAAGATTTTATTTTAAAAAAGTCAACTATTATTGGTTTTTATTATTATTTTTTTATCTCCCTTATCTATTTGGATACTTTTAATACTTAAATCACGAAACTAGAAAAATCATATTGTTATTTTGAATGAAAGTTCTATCATTAATTTAGCTACTCTGTATTCCTAAAAATTAGGTGTTCCAATTTACTTTGGGAAAGACAGTGATTTCCTTTGAAAACAGGTGTAAAGCTGTTATATTCGTTCGCTAAGGGTAATCTTAGAATCATTGTAAAAAATTACATTCGTTTAGCAACTTTGGATGTAGTAGTCTTAAGTATATCCTCTATAAAGGCAAACACAAAAAACCCACCCAATGGGCAGGTTTTCTCTGTATTATTCAGCTAGATTAAGCTTTACCTTCTGAACCGAATACGTCGATACGTTCTTCAACTGATGCTTGGATAGCTTTTACACCGTCAGCCAAGAATTTACGTGGGTCGAAGAGTTTTTTCTTGTCGTATTCTGCTTCGTTTGCTTCGTAGTCACGAGCAAATTTACGAGTTGCGTTAGCGAATGCGATTTGGCATTCAGTGTTAACGTTAACTTTCGCAACACCAAGTTTGATAGCTGCTTGGATTTGCTCATCAGGAATACCTGATCCACCGTGCAATACGATTGGGAATCCAGGAAGAGCTTCTGTCAATTTTTGCAAGTGGTCAAGGTCAAGACCTTCCCAGTTAGCTGGGTAAGGACCGTGGATGTTACCGATACCAGCTGCCAAGAAGTCGATACCAGTTTCAACCATTGCTTTAGCGTCTTCGATTGGAGCCAATTCACCTTTACCGATGATTCCGTCTTCTTCACCACCGATAGTACCAACTTCAGCTTCTACTGAGATACCTTTAGCGTGTGCTTTTTCAACAACTTCTTTAGCCAATTTAAGGTTTTCTTCAACTGGAAGGTGTGAACCGTCAAACATGATTGAAGTGTAACCAACTTCGATACACTCAAGTGCATCTTCGTAGTGACCGTGGTCAAGGTGGATAGCTACTGGTACAGTGATACCCATTGATTCAACAAGGTTAGCGATCAAGTTGCGAGCAACTTTGTAACCACCCATGTATTTAGCAGCACCCATTGAAGTTTGGATCAAAACTGGAGCTTTTTTAGCTTCTGCTGCGCGCAAGATAGCTTGAGTCCACTCAAGGTTGTTTGTGTTAAATCCACCAACTGCATAACCGTTGTCACGAGCTGCTTGGACAAATTTTTCTGCTGAAACGATTGCCATTTTATCAGGCCTCCTGTATATTTTTATGGGTCATCCCATTTACATTGTTCATTTTATCACTTTTTGACAAAAAAATCTAGTTTTTCCCGCAGTTTCGATTGAATTTCTTCTAGCTTCATCTATGTAAACCCTTTCTATTCCTAGTCTTGGGCGGCTTTTGGAAAAGCTATGAAGAAGGTCAAACGATTCTCTTTCATCTCAAAACGATAAGGTAATTTTTCATGTTCTAATAGGCTCTTAACCACAAAGAGCCCCATCCCAGACCCCTTGGCCTTGCGACTAGCATTGTCAGAAAAAGACTGGGCTAGTTTTTCTTGTTCTTCTGAGCTACAGCTATTTTCTATAAAAAGTTCACCTTCTCTTTCTCCAATGCTAACTAAGCCGCCTGGAACAGAGTGCTTGATAGCATTACTGATGAGGTTAGACAAAATCAACTTCATGACAGATGGGTTTAGATAAGCCTGCTGATGAGTCAAACTATTGTCTATCTGGAGCTCTCTATCCTTGGCTAGTAAAGCATAATCCTTAACCAGACTTTGCGTTATCTGGTGTAGGTCAATTTGTTCCCTATCATCTCGCAATTCCTGCACAGACGAGAGAGAAAGTATCTGGAGAACGTGGTGATTGAGCTCATCCACAATCCCCAAAGCAACTCCCAGATAGTGGTCTCTGTCCTTATAGCGACCGACATTTTCTTTCATGTTTTCGATCAGGATTTTCAAACTAGCCAGAGGCGTTTTCAATTCATGAGAAGCCCCTCGTAGGAATTCGACCTTCATCTTCTCCAGCTGGAGAATAGCTTCATTCTTGTCATGCAAGTCCGCAATGACAGTCAAAAGATGCTGGTAGAGGCTATTGATTTGTTCTTTGAGATCACCAATCTCATCCTTAGAATCCACGCGCAATCGCACTTGAGCATCCAGTTCCATCATCCGTCGGGTCACCCGCTTGATTTCCAATATCGGAGCAACAATAGTCCGAGCATAGATATAGGCCACCAAGAGGGAAATCAGAAAGGATGCCAGCAAGGTATAGGGAAGAAACTGGAGACTGATTTGCTCTGCTTCCTTTTGCAAGTCCATGGAAGCTAGAAACTGGAGAGTCATAGTACCACCGTCTTGCGTTTTCACCTCGCGCTCCTCGATAAAAAGAGAGGTGGTCTGGCGGTCTGTATCCAGAGGAAGGCTGTCCTTGACTTCTAACTTGTCCTCGATCATCTCGCCCTTAACGGCCCCCTTGATATCACTAGTTTGGGAATACAAGTCTAACACTTGCTCGATACTCTGCCTATCCTTTCCTTCTAGTGACTGGGCAATGGCTGTCGCTTTCTGACCAATGGTTTCCTGACGATGACTCAGATAAGTCGAAGGAAAAAGAAAATAAATAGCTAAATGAAGACAAATGACTAGAACACTAAAAATCGAGAAGGTGTAGATGAATATCTTTGTAAATAAACCTGTTCGTTTCATTTTCGCTCCAATTTATAACCAACATTGCGCACAGTGAGGATGCAATCCAAGTCTAACTTTTTCCGCAGTTCCTTGATATAGACATCAATGACACGGTCAAAGGGAACCTCATCTGTCGCTTTCCAGACGGCATCGATAATCTGAGAACGAGTCAAGGCCCGGCCTTCATTTTTCACCAGATAGTCCAGAATTTCCAACTCTTTGGCATTAATGGCTACTTCCTCACCTGCTAGGCTTGCACTGTAGCTTTCAAAGTCCACCTTGGCATCCTTATAGGAGAAGATTCGTCCCGTATCGTAGTATCTCTTGAAAATCGCGTCCACCCTTACTTTTAAGAGGGACAGAGAAAAAGGTTTTTCCAGATAGCCATCTGCTAGCGAAGCAAAGGCACTCAACTTGTATTCCTCATCCTGAAAGGCTGTCAACATCAAGACAGGGACCTGGCTGGTTTTACGAATCTCAGCTAGGACTTCTAGGCCATTGAGCTTGGGCATCTGGATATCCAGTAAAACCAAGGCTACTTCATAGCTAGAAAATTTTTCTAAGGCTTCTTGCCCATCTGCTGCCTCAATGGTTTCATAACCGCAATCCGTCAAATAGTCACTGACCCCCTCACGGATCATCTCTTCATCTTCTACAATTAAAATTTTCATAGAAAAACGTTTCACATTCCTTTAAATTTCTTGTAAATTATCCCAGTTTCATCCAGATAAACAGAGGACTTATCAAGATGAAATAGATAAAAATGCTACCTATATTATACCCCATTTAGTGGAGAAAAGGTAGCAAGTTTGTTATTCGCTATCCAGCAAGAGTTCTTTTGGTTGTTTTCTAAGGAGATTGCTTGAAGCAAGTGCCATAACGAGAACTACTAGAACCAAGGCAAGGACAAAGACGATGATAAAATCTGATGTCTGAATAGAAATGTCTAGGCTCGACAAAGTCTTGCTAAAGCCATCTACTTCTGCACCACCACCAAGGTTAGAGGCTTGAGCAGCCTTGCTGGCTTGCTTGGCAACACCTGAAGTGACATTGGCAAGAACAGTATTTCCAATCGCACGAGCTGTGTAGTTAGCTAAGAAATAAGCAGAAACAAGAGCAGGGATGGCAATCAAGATGGATTCTGTGATAAATTGACCCAAGATACTTGCCTGCTTAAGACCGATAGAGAGGAGAATTCCCACTTCCTTGCGACGGGCATTGATCCAAAGGCTGAGTAAGAGGGCAAGGAGAAGGACTGAGAAGCTCAAGCTACCCCAGAAGAGGAGGTTGGCCATCTTGTACATACCAGAGATGGATTGCTCAAGGGCTGGGTAGTTAGATGAGCTCTTAACGAGTGTGTAGCTCTTCCAGTTGATACCACTGATACCATTCAATTCTTTCATGACATCATCCAAGTTCTTGTCTGCTGTTACAAAGAAGGTTGCGTCCCCATAAATGGCTGTGTCTTCTGTGTATCCATAAAGTTTTGCAGCAGTGTGAATGTCTGTAATAGCTGTATTTTCGTATAGTTCTTGTGAATAGGTTACTGCCGACTTATTGTGACCATCAAAGAGTCCCTTGATTGTCACTTCGACTGTTTCCTTGGCACCTTTTTCATTATCGGCATCGTAGATATTGGAGTCTAGTTTGACCTTATCCCCTACTTTCCAGCCGTGTTTGGCTGCCAAGTCCTTGTGCAGGAGGATCTTGTCCTTGTCATCGTTGGTTAGGTGCTCACCTTCGACCAGCTTATAAGAACCAGAGACAAACTTGTCTTCTTTAGAGGAGTCATTGACACCTGTAATCATCAAGCTACTTCCAAAATGTTTGGCACGGTCAGGTGTCAGATTTTTCTTGGTATCTGGCGTTTCAATAAGTTCATACCCAGTCAAATCCCCAATAGCGTTGATGCGTTTAACATAAGACTCGATAGCCTTGTTTTCAGTGATTTTTTTGATATCTTCACCCTTAATATTCCCAGCACCACGTGGCGTACCTTGATTGACGCGACGGTTAATCTGCATGGAGAAGCTGTTGGTGATATTTTTAAATGTCTCCTGAGAAGCCTTGGCAGTAGCTCCCTTGATTGACAAGCCGACCAAACTCAAGCTCGCCATGAGGAGAATAATCAGGAAGATGACAATCGATTTGAAAAACTTCCTTGTAACATAGGCAAATGCGTTGTGTAACATAGGTTCCCTTTCTAGATGTTGTTCTATTTTATAGTTCTAATACTCAATGAAAATCAAAAAGCAAACTAGCTAGCCGTAAGCTGTACTTGAGTACGGTAAGGCGACTCTGACGTGGTTTGAAGAGATTTTCGAAGAGTATAACTGAAAAAGCTCATATTATTTCGTCGTATTGCGAGTTTCAGTTAGTTTCTTATCCTTCAACTCAAGTGTAATATCTGACGCTTGTGCCACTTCTTTGCTGTGGGTTACGACGATGACACATTTACCTGTTTTCTGGGCAAGTGATTTGAGCAGTTCGACAATATCTCCAGCAGTCTTAGGGTCCAGATTTCCTGTTGGCTCATCGGCTAGAATAACTGGAGCTTCTGAGACCAAACTGCGAGCAATGGCAACACGTTGTTGTTGACCACCTGATAACTGGAGAACATTCCGCTTGATCTGGCTTTCATCCAAACCAAGCTCAAGCAGTGTATCCTTGCTTGCCTTTTTATTGACCAAGCGGATATTTTCCAGTGGAGAAAGATAATCTATCAAGTTATAATTTTGAAAGACCAGGGAAATATGGTGCATGCGATGGTAAGAATAGCCCTTCTTACGAATATCCTCTCCTTGAAAAAGGATAGAACCTTCAACAGGACTATCTAGACCAGCAAGTAGGGACAAGAGTGTGGATTTTCCTGCTCCTGACTCACCAATAATACTGTAAAATTTCCCGGGTTCAAAATTATAATTGATCTGATATAGGACTGCTTCAGCAGTGTTCTTATAACGGTAGGTAACATCTTGTAATTGTAATAAAGTCATGATTTCTCCTTCTTATACTCAATGAAAATCAAAGATTAAACTAGGAAGCTAGCCACAGGCTGTACTTGAGTACGGCAAGGCGAAGCTGACATGGTTTAAATTTGATTTTCGAAGAGTATTAACTAATAGATGATAAAATTTCTTTAGGCGATTTTCTAAATAAGAATATGAAACAAAGAGCTACAGATAAGCAACTAAGCAGAACTAGAAAAACATAGGATTCTGCAAAAGATAGGATGCTGGTTGATAGACTGCTTGCTTTGGCTAGCGTGTCTTGTAAGCTTGCCTGATCTCCACTTGCTAATAGAGTTTGGAGTAGGTAAGATGTGATTGCGTTTCCTGCAACAAATGCTGGAAGCAAAGCACCAAGAGATACCAAAACTACCTCTAAACAGAATTGTAGGAAGATCGAGCTCTTACCTTTTCCAAGTGACAGAAGGATTCCCACTTCGTAGACCCTTTCTCTCAACCAGAGAGACAAGACCAAAATTAAGGCTCCAGCTCCTGCTATCAACATCCCATAAAGGAAGATGGTTAGGAAGGTTTGGAAGGTTGCCACTGAGTCTTTGATTTGTTCAAAGGCCTTGTTTTCCTTCTCAACTTGGTAACCTTGACTATCCAAGGACAAGTTTTCTACCTGCTTCATGAGTTCGTCCATTTCCTTAGGATTTTCTACATAGAAGCGCGCTGCACTGACTAGAGATTCACCATTCCCCAAAAGGCTTTGGCTACTTTCATAGTCTGTAAAGACCTGGTTTTCACTGAAGTCAGAAGACAAACCTGTGAATTTCTCCTGTTTTTTACCAGAAAAAACTCCAACAATCTCAAACTCCACTGTTTGCCCTTTGCCAGATTCTGACTGTCCAGCATTCAAGCGAATCTTGTCATGAAGCGAAAGACCGTTCTTCTTAGCCAACTCTTCGTGGATCAGAATTTTCTTGGAATCCCCTTTTTGAAGGTGTCGCCCTTCTTTTAAGTTGAAAGCCGAACTGGTAAAGGTAACATCCTTGGATGAATCTTCAAGAGCCGTTAAGCTGACCAAGTTCTTGTCCGCAGCTGACAAATCATCACGTTCAACGCTCTGCTCGCCACTCACCGCTTCCTTGTCTTTTAACTTTGCGACCGTCTCGAGTTCAGGAGAGATATTTTCCAGCCCCTTAATCTTGTTTACAGATGCTAGGTCTGACAACTTGAAGGTCTGACCATTTTCTATCTTCTTAATAGAAAAAGATGTATTGAGTGATTTGTAAAGATTGGTTTCAACTGTTTTGTTGGACTTCATCAGAGTCAAACAGGCTGAAATTCCAGCCAATAGGACCAATAAAATCAGAAATAAAATAAAACTTCTCAGTCGTTTTCTGCTGACATAAGCCCAAGCTCTTTGGATTGGATTCATTTGTCACCTCCATATTTGTAAGACTATTATAAAATCCAAATATGAAATGTTTATGAAATACAAAAAAAGAGCAAAAATTTTTTGCTCTACTTGAATTAGATGAAAAAAAGAGCTAGCCTAAGCTAACTCTTATCCTATGCGGAGAGAGGGACTTGAACCCTCACGACCTAAAGCGGTCACAGGATCCTTAGTCCTGCGCGTCTGCCAATTCCGCCATCCCCGCGTCGATTACTTTACTAGTATATCAACTTTTAGGATGCTTGTCAACACTTTTTTTCAATTTTTTTCATTTCATCAACCAAATTACTCAGAAATTTCATTTAGATTTTCATCTACTAACTTAGCTCCCAGTGTATTTTTGAAATGTCCTAGGGCAAATTGGTGATTTTCAGGCCAGATGGAGGCAACAGCTGGTTTAACAACCTCGATATCATATCCTAGATTGTAGGCATCTATAGCTGTATGCAGGACACAGATATCCGTCAAGACTCCTGTTAAGATAACTGTAGAAATTCGACGCTCTCTCAAACGGATATCAAGATCAGTCCCTGAAAAAGCTGAGTAATGGCGTTTATCCATCCAAAAGACACGACTGTCTGAACCATGCTCTTGATAAAAGGTCCCCAAATCTCCATATAAATTCCGTCCACTAGTCCCAATCAAATTGTGAGGGGGAAATAGCTTGCTTTCTGGATGGAAACAATCGTTTTCTTCATGAGCATCTATTGTGAAGAAGATGTAATCTCCTCGTTCAAAAGCTAATCGAGTTACCTTGCTGATGGCATCCGAAATTGCCTGAGCTGGAGCGCCTGCTGTCAATTTTCCACTATCTGCAACAAAATCTTCTGTATAGTCAATCGAAATTAAAGCCTTAGTCATTAGTAATCTCTTTTCTTCACTTCTTCAAAAATATCTGAAATCAAGACCTTAAGATAGGTTCCCTTCATTCCAAGTGAGCGACTTTCAATAATCCCAGCAGACTCAAGTTTACGAAGGGCATTGACAATCACAGAGCGAGTGATTCCGATACGATCTGCAATCACTGACGCAGTCAACTGCCCTTCATTTCCATTTAATTCCCCTAAAATTGCTGAAACAGCACGAAGTTCGGAGTAAGAAAGGGTATTAACCGCCATGGTAACAGCAGTACGGCGGCGGATATTTTTCTCATCTTCTTCACGCTGGAAATTAAGGAGTTGAATCCCAACAACGGTACTCGCAATCTCAACAAGAATCAAGTCCTCGTCTTCGAATTTTTTATCATTGCGCCAAATAATCAAAGAACCAAGTCGAATCCCTGATACATGAATCGGTGCAATAGTCGTCAAACCATCTGGAAAGTCGGCACGACTCTCCACAGGGAAAATACTTAAATCATGGTCAACCGTCAGATTGGCTTCTGTATCGTAGATCATGTTCGCACCTTGAATGTACTCATCCGGGAAAATCTTAGTTTGGAAGAATTGTTCTACACGATCTGTATTGGTTTTATAACGCATAAAATAGCCTAGGAGACGTCCCTTGCTATTGACGATGCAGGCGTTACAGTCAATAATGTCTGCCAATTGACGGGTAATCGCATTGTAGGGAAGTTCTTCCTGCAACTGCTCCTCTGAGCGCTTCAGGATAGACGTAATTTTTCTAGTTTTTTCTAATAAATGTGCCATTTTTCACCTCGAATATAATCGCTATCATTATAACATAAACAGCTTGAATTTTCAATTATTATCTGAAAATTGCTTATTTAATTGCAATTTAAAAAAACAAGAATATTTTTAATTAAATTGCTTCTTTTCTATTGACAAGCTCCCTTTTTTTGTGTATTATAATATTACAAGAAGATAATATATCTATTTTATTTATCTTTCTTTTACATTCGGTCTCCTTATATAAAAAAGCGATTCATTTTGAACCGCTTTTTCTTATTTATCGCCCTTGTTACGAATCACAAAGCCTGTTTTCTTTTCGCTTGAAGTATTGCGTGGTTTTTTATTATCCTTACGGTAACGTTTTTCCTTATCAAAACGATCATTGCCACGACTTCCTTTTTTGAAATCATCACGACGACCATTGCCACGGCGATCACGGTCTCGACGGTCGTCCCCACGACGGCCTCCACGACCTCCCTTAGCTTTACCACCGAAGCCATTACCTGATGTTTTAAATGGCAGTGGTTTTTCGCGTGCAATCTCCACTTCAGGAAGACTATCTGGATCTTGAACAGTCAGACTCAAGATATACATTGCCAATTCTTCTGGAGTAAATTCGGCAGCTAGTTTACGAGCATCCTTGCCAAATTTCTCAAAGTTGGCACGAATGGTTTCATCTGCAAAATCACGTTCAATTTTCTTGAGAGCTACCTGTTTTTTAGCTTGGAAGGCTTCTTCTGCACTTGCAGGTTTGAGACCTTTCATGCGTTTCTTAGTCAAGTTCTCAATGATTTGGAGGTAGCCCATTTCATTTGGTGATACGAAGGTAATCGATTGACCTGACTTACCAGCACGACCTGTACGACCGATACGGTGAACATAACTTTCAGGATCTTGTGGAATATCATAGTTATAGACATGGGTCACACCTGAAATATCCAAGCCACGCGCTGCAACGTCTGTCGCAACCAAAACATCAAGATTGCCATTTTTAAAGTCACGAAGGACACGAAGACGTTTGTTTTGGTCTAGGTCTCCATGAATTCCTTCTGCACGGAAGCCACGAATTTTAAGACCACGAGTCAATTCATCCACACGACGTTTTGTACGACCAAATACGATAGCAAGCTCAGGCTGTTCCACATCCATAAGACGAGTCATGGTATCAAATTTTTCTTGTTCTTTAACACGGATATAGTATTGATCAACCAATTCTGTTGTCAATTCCTTAGCCGCAATCTTCACATGCTCAGGTTCTTTCATAAACTGAACACCGATACGTTTGATGGCATCTGGCATAGTTGCCGAGAAAAGTAAGGTTTGACGGCTTTCAGGGACACGGGAGATGATCGCTTCGATGTCTTCAAGGAAGCCCATGTTGAGCATTTCATCTGCTTCGTCAAGGATGAGAGTTTCAATATCTTGTAATTTCAAGGCCTTGCGTTTAATCAAGTCCAAGAGACGACCTGGAGTTCCTACCACGATATGGGCACCAGATTTAAGAGCCTTAATTTGTTTTTCAATGCTTGATCCGCCATATACTGAACGGACTTTGACTCCCTTACTACGACCAAAGCGGAAGAGTTCTTCTTGACTTTGGACAGCTAATTCACGAGTCGGAGCGATGACCAAGGCTTGGATGGTCGCCTCTTCTGTACGGATTTTTTCAAGGGTTGGCAAGCCAAAGGCTGCAGTTTTTCCTGTACCAGTCTGAGCTTGACCGATAACGTCCTTACCTTCAAGAGCCAAGGGAATAGTTTGTTCTTGGATAGGGCTGGCTTCTATAAATCCAGCTTTTTCAATCTCTGCTAGCAAATCAGCAGACAAGTTTAATTCATTAAATTTCACGTTATTCTTCTTTCTAAAGGTGGTGCGAAGCCACCCTATAGGGCTTAGTTTATACTTTTCTTTTTATGACGTATTTTCATATACTGGATACAAAATCGTGTTGCTTCTTTTCCACAAAAGAAAAGTACTGTTTTCTTTGCAACCTATCTAGTATAACACAAGACCAGAACAAAAGATAGCCCAATCCATCGATAATGTCATGTAAACGATTTTTCTGAGAAAATAAGGCTGAAATTTCCACTATTTCATAATCTTTTTTAAAGCGTAGCAGAATTGTGCAAAAGTTTTTTTCTTGTGCTAGAATGAAAATCGAATAGGAGGAACTCTAAATGTTAACTTATGATTTAATCGTTATCGGATTTGGTAAAGCTGGTAAAACACTAGCTGGTAAATTAGCTTCAGCTGGGAAAAAAGTTGCCCTCGTTGAACGTAGCAAAGCTATGTACGGTGGAACTTGTATCAACATCGGTTGTATCCCAACTAAGACTTTGCTAGTTGCTGCTGAGAAGGACTTGTCTTTTGAAGAAGTGATTACTACCAAAAACACGATCACTGGTCGCCTCAACGGTAAAAACTATGCGACTGTTGCTGGTACAGGCGTAGATATCTTTGATGCGGAAGCTCACTTCCTTTCAAATAAAGTCATCGAAATCCAAGCTGGTGATGAAAAGAAAGAACTGACTGCTGAAACAATCGTCATCAACACTGGTGCTGTTTCAAACGTCTTGCCAATTCCAGGACTTGCTACAAGCAAGAATGTCTTTGACTCAACAGGTATCCAAAACTTGGACAAATTGCCTGAAAACCTTGGAGTCCTTGGTGGCGGAAATATCGGTCTTGAATTTGCTGGTCTTTACAACAAACTTGGAAGCAAGGTTACGGTTCTAGATGCCTTGGATACTTTCCTTCCTCGTGCAGAACCTTCAATCGCTGCTCTTGCTAAACAATACATGGAAGAAGATGGCATTGAATTGCTTCAAAACATCCGTACTACTGAAATTAAAAACGACGGTGACCAAGTGCTTGTCGTAACTGAAAACGAAACTTACCGTTTCGATGCCCTTCTCTACGCAACTGGACGCAAACCAAATGTAGAACCACTTCAACTTGAAAATACAGATATTGAACTAACTGAACGTGGTGCTATTAAAGTGGACAAACATTGTCAAACAAACGTTCCTGGTGTCTTTGCAGTTGGAGATGTCAACGGTGGACTTCAATTTACTTACATTTCACTTGATGACTTCCGTGTTGTTTACAGCTACCTTGCTGGAGATGGCAGCTACACACTTGAAGACCGTCTCAATGTACCAAACACCATGTTTATCACACCTGCACTTTCACAAGTTGGTTTGACTGAAAGCCAAGCAGCTGATTTGAAACTTCCATACGCTGTTAAGGAAATCCCTGTTGCAGCAATGCCTCGTGGCCACGTAAACGGAGACCTTCGCGGAGCTTTCAAAGCTGTTGTTAATACTGAAACAAAAGAAATTCTTGGAGCAAGCATCTTCTCAGAAGGTTCTCAAGAAATCATCAACATCATCACTGTTGCTATGGACAACAAGATTCCTTACACTTACTTCACAAAACAAATCTTCACTCACCCAACCTTGGCTGAAAACTTGAATGACTTGTTTGCGATTTAATACTCTTCGAAAATCAAATTCAAACCACGTCAGCGTCGCCTTACCGTACTCAAGTACAGCTTGCGGCTAGCTTCCTAGTTTGTTCTTTGATTTTCATTGAGTATAAGTTAAAATCTCATCTTAACGAACAGCCCTCTGTGGGCTGTTTTTACTTCTGCGGAACCTCAAATCCGTCTTTTCCCTCTTTTATGATATAATAGAAACATGAAATTAAAAACTACTTTGGGCCTTCTTGCTGGGCGTTCTTCCCACTTCGTTTTAAGTCGTCTTGGCCGTGGAAGTACGCTCCCAGGAAAACTCGCCCTTCAATTTGATAAAGATATTTTACAAAACCTAGCTAAGAACTACGAGATTGTCGTGGTCACTGGAACCAACGGAAAAACCTTAACAACTGCCCTCACTGTCGGCATTTTAAAAGAAGTTTATGGTCAAGTTCTGACCAACCCAAGTGGTGCCAACATGATTACAGGGATTGCGACAACCTTCTTAACAGCCAAGTCTTCTAAAACTGGGAAAAATATTGCCGTCCTAGAAATCGACGAAGCCAGTCTATCTCGTATCTGTGACTATATCCAGCCAAGCCTTTTTGTCATCACGAATATCTTCCGTGACCAGATGGACCGCTATGGTGAGATTTACACAACTTACAAGATGATTTTGGATGCCATTCGTAAGGTGCCTACAGCTACTGTCCTCCTTAATGGAGACAGTCCACTTTTCTACAAGCCAGCTATTCCAAATCCTGTAGAGTATTTTGGTTTTGACTTGGAGAAAGGTCCAGCCCAGCTGGCTCACTATAATACCGAAGGGATTCTCTGTCCTGACTGCCAAGGAATCCTCAAATATGAGCATAATACCTATGCAAACTTGGGTGCTTATATCTGTGAAGACTGTGGATGTAAACGTCCTGATCTCGACTATCGCTTGACAGACTTGGTCGAGTTGGCCAACAATCGCTCTCGCTTTGTCATTGACGGTCAAGAATACGGTATCCAAATCGGCGGGCTCTATAATATCTACAACGCCCTAGCTGCAGTTGCCATCGCCCGTTTCCTCGGCGCAGATTCGGAACTAATCAAGCAGGGATTTGATAAGAGCCGTGCTGTCTTTGGACGCCAAGAAACCTTTCAAATTGGTGATAAGGAATGTACCCTCGTCTTGATTAAAAATCCAGTCGGTGCGACCCAAGCTATCGAAATGATCAAACTAGCACCTTATCCATTTAGTCTATCTGTCCTCCTTAACGCTAACTATGCAGACGGAATTGATACCAGCTGGATCTGGGATGCGGATTTTGAACAAATCACTGACATGGACATTCCTGAAATCAACGCTGGCGGTGTTCGCCATTCTGAAATTGCACGTCGTCTCCGAGTGACAGGTTATCCAGCTGAGAAAATCACTGAAACAAGCAATCTGGAACAAGTTCTTAAGACAATTGAAAACCAAGACTGCAAGCATGCCTATATTCTGGCTACCTATACTGCTATGCTGGAATTCCGCGAACTGCTGGCTAGTCGTCAGATTGTTAGAAAGGAGATGAACTAATGGTTTATACTTCACTTTCCTCAAAAGATGGCAATTACCCTTATCAGCTCAACATCGCTCACCTCTACGGAAACCTCATGAATACATACGGGGACAATGGAAACATCCTCATGCTCAAGTACGTGGCTGAAAAACTAGGGGCCCATGTGACGGTTGACATCGTTTCACTTCATGATGATTTCGATGAAAATCACTACGACATTGCCTTTTTCGGAGGTGGTCAAGACTTTGAACAGAGTATCATTGCAGACGACCTACCTGCTAAAAAAGAGAGCATTGACAACTACATCCAAAACGACGGGGTGGTTCTGGCTATCTGTGGTGGTTTCCAACTATTGGGTCAATATTATGTTGAAGCTTCAGGCAAACGCATAGAAGGGTTAGGAGTCATGGGCCACTACACCCTCAACCAGACCAATAACCGCTTTATCGGTGATATCAAGATTCATAATGAAGATTTCAATGAAACCTACTATGGATTTGAAAATCATCAGGGCCGAACCTTCCTCTCAGATGACCAAAAACCGCTGGGACAGGTGGTCTATGGAAATGGAAACAACGAAGAAAAGGTCGGTGAAGGGGTTCATTATAAGAATGTCTTTGGTTCTTACTTCCACGGACCTATTCTCTCTCGTAATGCCAATCTGGCTTATCGCCTAGTCACTACCGCCCTCAAGAAGAAATATGGTCAGGACATTCAACTCCCTGCTTATGAGGACATTCTCAGCCAAGAAATCGCTGAAGAATACAGCGACGTCAAAAGCAAGGCTGACTTTTCTTAAACAAAATGAAACTATATCAAAGAACTCCGTTATCTTGTCGGAGTTCTTTTTGTCTGTTCTTTTACCCTTCTCCCTTGCATTTTCTCTCTTTTTTTGCCAAAATAGAGGGGTAGAAAGAAGGTAGCATATGTCTAAATTACAACAAATCGTAACATATCTTGAATCAGAAAAACTAGACGTCGCTGTCGTATCTGACCCCGTCACAATCAATTACCTCACTGGCTTTTACAGTGATCCCCACGAACGCCAAATGTTCCTCTTTGTCCTAGCTGATCAGGAATCCCTCCTCTTTGTCCCAGCCCTTGAGGTTGAGCGTGCAAGCAGCACTGTTTCCTTCCCAGTTGTGGGCTATGTGGATTCTGAAAATCCATGGAAAAAAATGAAAGATGCTCTTCCACAACTTGACTTCAAACGTGTAGCTGTTGAGTTTGACAATCTCATCTTGACTAAATACCATGGCTTGAAATCAGTTTTTGAAACAGCCGAGTTTGAAAACCTCACTCCTCGCATCCAACGCATGCGCCTCATCAAATCAGCTGACGAAGTGCAAAAAATGATGGTTGCAGGTCTCTATGCGGACAAGGCAGTTAAGGTTGGTTTTGACAATATTTCTCTTGATAAGACGGAGACAGATATCATCGCCCAAATCGACTTTGCTATGAAGCGTGAAGGCTATGAAATGAGCTTTGATACTATGGTCTTGACTGGTAATAATGCTGCAAATCCACACGGTATCCCAGCAGCAAACAAGGTTGAAAATAATGCTCTTCTCCTCTTTGACCTCGGTGTTCTGGTCAACGGCTATGCTTCAGATATGACTCGTACAGTCGCTGTTGGTAAACCAGACCAATTCAAGAAAGACATTTATAACTTGACTCTTGAAGCTCAACAAGCTGCTCTTGACTTTATCAAACCAGGTGTGACTGCCCATGAAGTGGACCGCGCTGCCCGTGAGGTCATCGAAAAAGCTGGTTACGGCGAGTACTTCAACCACCGTCTTGGTCACGGTATCGGTATGGATGTCCACGAATTCCCATCTATCATGGAAGGAAACGACATGATCATCGAAGAAGGCATGTGCTTCTCTGTTGAACCAGGTATCTATATCCCTGGTAAAGTCGGTGTCCGTATCGAAGACTGCGGTGTTGTTACCAAGGATGGCTTTGACCTCTTTACAAGCACCAGCAAAGATTTGCTTTATTTTGATTAAAATTTTTCAAAAATCTTCCCACAATAAAACGCATACTATCAAGGTTCTTGAACACTTGATAGTATGCGTTTTTCTAATTTGAAAGACTTTTGGCTCAGACTCTTTACTTAATCTTCTTAATACTTTGACTAAGAATAAATCCTACAATCATCCCTACCATATTTTGCATGAAATTCGGTAGGATTTCTGGTAGGGCTGCTGCCCAGCCATTCATCAATGTAGAACCCAAGGCGTAACCCCCTACCATGGCAATCGTTGCTAAGATAAGACCTAGCCACTGAGCTTTTCCTTTAAATCCTGCAAAAAATCCCTGCAAGCCATGGTTGACCAAGCTAAAGAACATCCACTGAGGGTAGCCTGATAAGAGGTCAATCAAGAAACCTGCTAGTCCTCCGACTACAGCTCCTTCACGACTACCAAAGTAAAAGGCCGCGAAGAAGACACCCGCATCTAAAAGAGTTAGAATGCCTGTCGGTGTTGGAATTTTTAAGAAATAGCCTAGAACCACAGAAAGGGCGGTTAATAGAGATACAAGTGCGATTTTAGTTGTTTTTGTCTGCTTCATATTGTCTTACTCCATACTGATCTGCTTGTGCAATAGCACGAAAAACGAAAGCCTTAGAACTTTCTACTGCTGGTAAAAGTTCATCACCTTTAACCAAGTGACTGGCGATGCTAGAGGCAAAGGTACAACCTGCGCCAGCATTTTGCCCTTGGATAACGGGATTTTCTAGGACTGTAAAGTTTTGTCCATCATAAAATACATCTACAGCCTTGTCCTGATTAAGGCGATTGCCTCCCTTGATAATGACTGCTGGCGCTCCTAATTCATGCAATTTCTGCGCTGCCGTTTTCATATCTTCCAAGGTTTTAATTTCCTGACCAACCAATAATTCTGCTTCAGGAAGATTAGGCGTGATCACACTGACATAAGGGAAAAAGCGAATCAATTCTTGGCAGAGTTCACTTACAGCTACGTCGTGTGTTTCCTTGCAGACCAAGACAGGATCCAGAACCACAGGCACTCCTGGGCGTTGCTTGATAAAGTCCAAAGCCTTCTCAGCTACGCTGACAGTTGGTAGAAGACCAATCTTAATCCCTGCAAATTCCACATCACGCAAGCTATCTAATTCATGTTGAAAAATGGTATCGTCAGTTGGAAAGACCTCAAAGCCTTTTTCTGTTAAGGCGGTCAAACAAGTCACAGCTACAAAACCATGCAAGCCGTTTAAGGTATAGGTAGCCAAATCAGCTGACAAACCACCACCACTAAAAATATCATTTCCAGAAAGTGCTAAAATACGATTATTCTTCATAACGAATCTCCTTTAAATACAAACCATTAGGTGCTGCCGTTGGACCAGCAAGTTGCCTGTCCTTCTTCTCCAAGATGAGGTCAATCTGCTCCACTTGCATACGGTTGTTGCCGATTTTGAGCAGTGTCCCCACCATATTGCGAATCTGCTTATACAAGAAACCATTTCCTGCAAAGGTAAAAGTCAAAAACTGGCCGGTCTCATCGACTGTTAAACTAGCTTCTGTGATGGTGCGAACCTTGTCCTCTACACTGGTCCCAGAGGCTGTAAAACCTGTAAAATCATGGGTCCCCTCTAGCTTTTTGATTGCAATCTGCATGCGTTCCACATCAAGCGGATAAGGAAAGTGAGTGGCATAGTGACGGCGCATAGGATTTTTAGGGCGGCCCCTATCCACGATAAACTCATAGGTTTTGCTATGCTTGGCATAACGGCAATGAAAATCATCCGCCACAAGCTCAATCGAAATCACATCAATATCTTCAGGGGACTGGGTGTCCAAGGCAAAACGGAGCTTCTCCTCATCCATTTGATAAGGCAAGTCAAAATGAATAACCTGTCCCAGGGCATGAACCCCACTATCTGTCCTACCAGCACCGTGAACAGTAATAGCTTGCCCCTTATTCAACCTAGTCAAGGTTTTTTCAATTTCTTCCTGAACACTACGCGCATGAGGCTGGCGCTGAAAACCAGCAAAGGCGTAACCATCATAGGAAATAGTTGCTTTATATCTCGTCATAACTTCTATTTTATCAAGAAAATAGCCTCGTAACAAGGTTCTAAAACAAATACTGTCTGGGTACAAAATTCACAAAAAGAAAAACTTAGGAAACCAATCCTAAGCTCTCTTTTGAAGTAGGTACATGACAAAGATAGAGGTTACAATCAACCATGAGCCTAAAATGGCAAAGACCAACATGCCATTGTGAGTTAGTAAGCCAATTGCACCTAGAACAAATGGGGTCGTAAAGGCTCCGAAACTACAGCCTAAAACTGCAAATGAAGTTGCTTGGTTGAGGAGTTTAGCTGGAATTCTTTCAGAGACAAGTTGAAAGACTGTCGTCAGGGCTACACTGTAGGCAAAACCAGCAAGAACGCTTCCTGCCACTACCACCCACAAGGATGGAGACAAGGCAATCACAATTTGCCCTAAGCCAAAGGTAATACCTGACCATAGGAGCAATTTCTCTTTAAAGATAGAAATCAAGAAAGAGAAACTCACACCAGCCACAATCCCGATTAACTGCATGACACTAAGAACAAAACTAGATAACTGGGCATCTCCAAGCCCTCTTTCCACCATCAAACTTGGAATACGGATGGTAATAGCTGTATTGGTACAAACTACAACTGCCGCTTCGATAGCTAGGATAAAAATCAAGCCTTTCATTTCCCCAGTTAAGCGACTTGCTTCCTTCGCGTTTTTCTTAACTTCTTTCTTCTCTTTTCCATAAGGGACAAAGAGCAGATAAAGGGTCAGTACCAAAAATCCAGCACTATAGGCTAGGAAGGCAGCTGTCCAACCGAAGGCCAACAATTGGCCGACTGCCAAGGTAATGAGAGAAGCCCCAACGACCTCTGCAGAACCGCGTAGCCCTAACATCTGAATTCGCGTTTTTCCTTGATAGCGTTCACTGATAATAGAAATTGCCTTAGCATTAATCATCCCAACACCCAAACCAAAAAGAATCCGTGTTCCAAAGACAAAGGGATAGGCTTGATACCAAAAGGGTGCGATTCCACTCAGTGATAAAATCAACAATCCCAAACTAATCTGTAATCGCTCAGGAAATATTTTTTCTAAGAAACCATTTAGTAGTAACATAATCATGATCCCAAAAGATGGCAAGCTCGCCAAGAGCTCAATTTGTTCCTTAGGATAACCTTTATAATAGTCAAACATGGCTGGCAGGGCACTCGAGATGGAAAAGGAGGTAATCAAAACGAGGGAGAGAGCCAAAATACTGGCCCGTTCTAAAAATTGTTTCATGAAATCTCTTTCTATATTTTCTCTTAATCTTCTACTTTTTTGATAGTTATCAAACAAGCAAGAAAAGAAGAAGTCTCATTGGTATATAGACTCCTTCTTAAACTCGAAACTGAATCCCTTGTATCTTAAGATGACTTTCTCTTGATTTGCTTAATAAAGTAGAAGATAAATCCTGCCACCATATAGGCAACAAAGATAATCAGACACCACTTAAACACAACATTCCAACCCTTGTTCACATTCAAAAAGAAGTAAGGGAAGGGACTGACCTTAGAATTAGGAACATCAAGTTTCAGTACCAAGCCATTAAAAAGAGCAAAAATCATATAAAGCAAGGGTAAAATCGTCCACACAATTGGATCCCAGATTTTATATTGACCCTGTTTGTCAAAAAAGAGGGTATCTGCTAAAAACCAGAGGGGAACGATATAGTGGCAAAGGAAATTTTCTAGGGTATAGAAATTAGTCGCAATAGGCGCTAAGAGGAAATGGTAAATCACACAGGTAATCATGATACTCATGGTGACCCCACCTTTTAAGCGCAAGAGGCTTGACCTTTGCCAGTTTTCACCTAAACGGCTCATAACCTTTAGGAGATAGAGCGTAAAAATCGCGACTAAAAGGTTGGACAGAACCGTGTAATAGAGAAGCATCCCAAATCCACCATGCTTGGCGATTTCAAGATAAACTCCCGTAAAAGCCGCTAGAAACAAGAAGATACGGCTATAAAATGTAAGTTTATAGTTCTTTGACATGCTTAAATTTTCTTCACAAACTCTGATTTTAGTTTCATGGCACCAAAGCCATCAATTTTACAGTCGATATTGTGGTCGCCTTCTACAATACGGATATTTTTCACACGCGTCCCTTGTTTCAAATCTTTTGGCGCACCTTTTACTTTCAAGTCCTTGATGAGGGTTACAGTATCACCGTCAGCCAATTTATTCCCGTTGGCATCGATAGCAACAAGGCCCTCTTCTACATCTGCAACTTCAGCAGGATTCCACTCATAAGCACACTCTGGGCAAACCAGTAGAGCACCGTCTTCGTAGACATACTCTGAGTTACATTTTGGGCAATTTGGTAAGTTATTCATGATTTCTCCTTATAATGATTCAGTATTCTTTGAAAATCAAAATTTCTCGAACAGCAACTATTATACCCTAAAATCAGCATTTTGACAAATGAGTCACCGAAGAATCAAAGAAAAAATCACGTAACTTTTTCTGCTACATGATTTTTAAAAGACAGTTTATCATGAGTTGTAATACAGAAACTCATGATAGAAAGTGGGAGATTTATCTTACAAACCAGGTGCTTGTCCAAGTTCTGCGGCAAGCATCCAGATTGTTTTATCAGTTTCAGTTTTAGCATCTGAGAAGATACCGTTTGTCACATCATCACCCTCTTCATCAGTGACATCCAAACCTTTTTGGAAGAGTTCTGACAAGTAACGGTAGATAGCAAGCACACGTTCCAAGCTTTCTTCAACATTACGGTATTCACCAGCTTCTTCTTCGATTTCACTGTTTTGAAGGAATTCTGTCAAAGTAGAGAATGGGCTTCCCCCAAGTGTGATCAAACGCTCACTGATTTCATCCAATTGACCATCAAGAGCTTCCATATACTCATCCATTTTTGGATGCCATACAAGGAAACCACGACCACGCATGTACCAGTGCACTTGGTGCAAAGCAACGTGAGCTACATACAAATCAGCAACAGCTTGGTTCAATACTTCCTTTGTTTTTGCCAATGCTACTGGCGCTGCTTTTGTCAATGATGTTACGTCTTTTACTGCTTCTTTTTTCAATTCTACCATTTTATTTTACCTCATTCATTATTATTTGTAACCACTTCTTAATGATTACTACCTTAGTATACTACTAAGGAAAACCAATAGCAAGCCAAATGACTCACATGAGAAAAGTTGCAATAGACTGATAATTTAAGAAAAGTTTAGTTAGTTCTGATTAGCTTACTTTATAAGATTTACTTGAAAATTGACTATGGTAAAGATCATAATAAAAAACCTTTCGCTTGGAGTACACTTTCGTGATTTCCCTGCTCAATAATCTAACCATCCTTAAGAACGAGAATCTCATTTGCTTCTTGAATGATCGAGAGACAGCGGGCGATGACAAAACTGTTCCTTCCTTTCATCAACAGTTTCATAGCTTTTTGAATCAAGAGTTCCAAACGGGTATCAATAGAGGAAGTCGCCTCATCTAAAATGAGAATTTTAGGATTAGCTAGAATAGCAAGCGCGATGGTCAACAGTTGTTTTTGCCCGAGGGAAATATTGCTGGAGTCTTGGTTCATCTCCATGATATAACCACCAGGAAGAGTTCGAATAAAATGGTCTACATTAGCCGCTTTAATAGCAAAAAAGAAAGGACGATATTTGTCCTTTCTCGATTTTAGCTTTTCTTCAACCAAATAATGTTAATAAAGAGTCGATTATTTTACAAAGTCAAGCAATGCCAAGAAGCTTTCAGCTTCAAGTGACGCACCACCAACAAGGGCACCGTCAACGTCTGGGCAAGCCATGTATGAAGCAACGTTTTCAGGTTTAACAGAACCACCGTACTGAACACGAACTTTGTCCGCAACTTCTTGACCAAAGTCAGCAGCTACAACGTCACGAACAACTTTACACATTTTTTGTGCGTCGTCTTGTGAAGCTGATTTACCAGTACCGATAGCCCAGATTGGTTCGTAAGCGATAACTGATGCAGCAACTTGTTCAGCAGTCAATCCAGCCAATGCTGCAGATACTTGAGCACCTACAAACTCAGCAGCTTTACC
This sequence comes from Streptococcus mitis, assembly GCF_946190325.1. Lineage (GTDB taxonomy): Bacteria > Bacillota > Bacilli > Lactobacillales > Streptococcaceae > Streptococcus > Streptococcus mitis_CF. The sequence goes on from NZ_CAMHZR010000004.1 coordinate 117,749, forward strand.
AGCTTCGTAAGTTTCAAGTGACTCACCACAACAGATGATTGGAAGCATACCGTTTGCAAAGATTGCTTTTGCTTTTTTGTTGATATCTTCGTCAGTTTCATGGAAGTAGTCACGGCGTTCTGAGTGACCGATAACAACGTAATCAGTACCGATTTCTTTCAAAACTTGTGGGCTTGTTTCACCAGTGAAAGCACCTGCATTTTCAAAGTAGCAGTTTTGAGCAGCAACCTTAAGGTTTGAACCTTTTGCAGCCGCAAGAACAGTTGTCAAATCAAGAGCTGGAGCTGCGATACCTGCTTCAACAAGATCTGATGAAGGAAGTTTTGATGCAACTGCTTCAACGAATGCTTTAGCTTCTTCTGGATTTTTGTTCATTTTCCAGTTACCAGCGATAAATGGTTTACGTGACATTTCACATACCTCTTTTTTCAATTTATTTTCTATTTATTTTATCACAATTAGACACAGCTTGCAAATCTTACTCGGATTTCAAGCCTGCTTACATGGATTAATCCTTCCAGAGATCCATGGCATTTCTGAAATCTGCCGATACCTGTGTCAACTGAGGATTACTTGCTTCTCTCTCTGCTCGCTTGGCCTCTATTTGAGGCACACTTTTAATGCCTTCATGGCGCCAATTTCTCAAAATGGCCTGAATGTACTTCCAGTTTGGTTTTCCATTCAAAACAGCTTCACGAAGAGCTTCCTTAATCAAGTCAGCACTAGTTCCATCTTCCTTAAGAGTCTTGGTCAAATCCTCAATCTCAAAAGGGGTCAACAGGCGTCCCAATTCCTGCTGGAAGGTTTCCACTAAATCTTTAAGCTGATTTTGAGGTGTCAACTGGTCTGAACTTGAATGAGCAGCTCCAAGCAGGTCATCCAAACGTTCCAGAGCCAAACTTGCATCAAAAAGCAATTCAATTTCACCATTCAATTCGATGGTTCGATACTGAAGCAGTCCCCTTTCCGTCAGATTGGAAATAGCCTGATTGACATCCGAAATTTCCTTGCCAATCCTTTCAGCAATCTGGCTTGGCGACATTTCTTCTAAGCCTGTCGTATTTTGAAAATAGAAAAATTGCCAGACCAGAAAATCATCGCTAGACGGAAAGAGTTCCTTAAAATGCAAGAGCAGGGCACTCGGTAAAACCAAGTTCCCTGATTTAAAAGCGTCTAAATATGTCATAATTCCTCTTATAAATACCCAAATGCGGATGCATCATCTTCTATTTTTCTCCAGTCAAAAGGGGTTTCCTGATAGACCGCATAATTCACCCAGTTACTGAAAAAGAGGGCTGCTGATGAAGACCAACAAAGACAAGGTGTCTGATTAACATCATTATCCTTAAAGTAATTTTCTGGAATATGTGGATCTAAACCTGCATCACGATCCCTAAAATACTCTTTTGCCAAGGTATCACGGTCATATTCCAAATGCCCAAAACTATAAATTTCTCGTAAATCCCGACTGGCCAAAATCGAAACCCCAACCTGCGGGCCCTCTGATAAAATCTCAAGATTGGTTTTATTTAAGACCTCTTCCTTAGAAATCTCCGTATGCCGAGAATGAGGTGATACGTAGCTATCGTCAAATCCTCTAAAGAGAAGATGACCTTCCTTTAAAGTGTCCTGAGGATAAATACCCGATAACTTACTGTCCATCTGGTGTTTTTCCACTCCATAGCGAAGATAGAGTCCAGCCTGAGCTCCCCAACAGATATGAAGGGTCGAATAGACATGGGTCTTGGACCACTCAAGCACCTGACTGAATTCCTCCCAATAGTCCACTTCCTCAAATGGTAAATGCTCAATCGGAGCCCCTGTGATAATCATCCCATCAAAATACTCGTCCTTGACTTCAGGAAAAGTTTTATAAAAAGTCTCCATATGCTCTGCACGAGTCGTCTTGGAACGGTGGCTCTCCATATAGAGAAAGTCTATGTCCAATTGCAAAGGAGTATTTGCTAAATGCCGTAACAACTGGGTCTCTGTGACCACTTTTTTGGGCATTAGGTTTAAAATCAAAATTTTCAAGGGACGGATATCTTGGTGGGCCGCACGTTGATCATCCATGACAAAGATATTCTCTGTCCGTAAAATCTCAACAGCTGGCAATTTTTTATCAATTCGAATCGGCATAACCTTCTCCTAACTGTATTCTTTCAGGAATCATTGCATATGTTTGAAGCCAAATCTCAAACACTTAGTCCTTTTATTATACTGCAAGAAGATATAGTTTTCAATTATAGTTTTTCTCTAACTAGCTATAGTCTATTTTTATATCCTAATGTAGAGAAAACAGCCCTAGGGACTGTTTTTCATTAATAATGCATAAGAACTTTGTAATCGTAGTCACCGATTTTTTCACGGCCGTTCAAGTCATCCAATTCAACAAGGAAGGCACAACCTGCTACAACACCACCAAGTTTTTCAATCATTTCGATAGTTGCCTTAACAGTTCCACCTGTTGCCAAGAGGTCATCCACGATAAGAACACGTTGACCTGGCTTAATAGCGTCAGCATGCATAGTCAAGGTATCAACACCGTACTCTTTTTCATAGTCAGCAGAAATGACTTCGCGTGGCAATTTACCTGGCTTACGAACAGGTGCAAAACCAATTCCCAATTCAAAGGCAACTGGACAACCCACGATAAATCCACGAGCCTCAGGCCCTACGATCATATCAATTTTCTTGTCAGTAGCATATTGAACGATTTCACGAACAGCGTAGCTATAAGCATTCCCATCAGCCATCAAAGGACTAATATCACGGAAAGTAATACCTTCCTTCGGATAATTTTCAATTGTTGCAATATAATCTTTTAAATTCATCTTTTTCTTTCTTTCAAAGTTTTTTACTCTCTATTATAGCATATTTTTTAAGAAAGAAGAAAGGAAAAGTTAACATCAATGATTATCTAACGATTTGACGATTTATGACTAGCCATCGCAATAAAGCCCAAGTTTTTTTTATTCTTATCGAACATTTTATACATAGTTAAAAACTGCTTTCTATTCTCCTTTTTACAAGCATTTACACAAATTTTCAAGGTTCCTAGCCAACCTTCGTCATAAATCATACCCGATAATTTCATTAATGTCATTTCACCAGTCAATACTTTCACATCACGATAACCTGATTCTATCATCACCTGTTCCCAACCATCTCGAGTTAAAGGACCTACATTTACATGAATTGCTTGTGACAGTTCCTGTCTGACAGACTCTTTAGCTTCCTTAAGAAGCACATCATGTGTCAAGAGAAGACCTTCAGGTTTTAAAACCCTTAAATACTCCATTACACATTTTTTCTTAGCTTGATCGGCTTGCATAGTCAGCATAGCTTCATTTATAACAATATCAAAACTAGCATCTTCATAAGGAAGTTTCATTGCATTTGCTCTTTCAAACCTGATCAAATGACCTACACCTGCCGTTTCAGCAGATTTTTTAGCCACTTCTAAAGCTTGTCCATCCATATCAACAGCAGTTATCTTACAACCAAAACGCTGTGCCAACTCAATTGCTGTAGTTCCCCTATTGCACGCAACTTCTAGTATTCTCTTTTCTTTTGAAAATCCTCCTTCCGCAATTAACCAATCTGTGGCACGTTTTCCACCTGGACGTAAGCGTTTTTTCCCCAATTTTGCTAAAAACTTATGACCTGCTTCTGACATTTGAACACCTCTATTTTTTCTTCATTATAACATAAAATGATATTATCTGATAATTCTAATCTATTATTTGATAAACTAGAATCAAAAGCATACAAGCTGCCATGACTATAGCATAAATCTATTAATCACCTCTCTAGTTCTAATTCAATTGCTCACGTAGTTTACGCATATAGGTTACGACTACATATTTGTACTTTAGAGTTGCTGGCCTCCTTATCCGCTATATACGCTTTACTATAACGTGCCTAATCGTATAGCCAAGATTTCTCTATCTCTTTCTCTGCCGATTATTATTTCCAACGTCAGACTTAAATAGTCTATCCTAATGCCGTTCAATCAGCTACTCACAATAGTCAGGCTTGGGAATCACCTTTGAGTTTACTAGTATATGGTACCCACAGAGGACTTACACCTCAGATGGACGGAATGTCCGTCGTACCTAAAAAAACGAGCACTTTCGTACTCGTTCTCTGATATAAACTACTGATTAAAGTGAGTTTACGTCAACTTTGATACCAACACCTTGAGTAGTTGTGATAGTCAAGTTTGTTACGTAAGTTCCTTTAGCTGTAGCTGGTTTTGCTTTTTGGATTGTTTCGTTGAAAGCTTTGAAGTTTTCAACCAATTTTTCAGCTTCAAATGATACTTTACCGATGATTGCTTGAACGTTACCTGCACGGTCAGCACGGTAAGTGATTTTACCACCTTTAGACTCTTCAACTGCTTTAGCAACATCCATAGTTACAGTACCAGTTTTAGGGTTTGGCATCAAGTTACGTGGCCCAAGGACACGTCCAAGACGTCCAACAAGAGCCATCATATCAGGTGTAGCGATAACTACGTCGAAGTCCAACCAACCGTCGTTGATTTTAGCAACAAGGTCATCTTCACCAACAAAGTCTGCACCAGCAGCTTTTGCTTCTTCAGCTTTTGCACCACGTGCGAAAACAAGAACGCGTGAAGTTTTACCAGTACCGTTTGGCAATACCATTGCTCCACGGATTTGTTGGTCAGCTTTTTTAACGTCGATGTTCAAGTTGTAAGCAACTTCTACAGTTGCGTCAAATTTTGCAAAGTTAGTTTCTTTTGCAAGTGCTACAGCTTCTTCTACGCTGTATGCTTTTGTGCTGTCGATTTTCTCAAGAGCAGCACGAAGTTGTTTGCTTTTTTTAGCCATTTTCTATTCTCCTTGTAAGTGGTTCAATCGATTTTCATCTCCCACGTCACTTCTCGAAATGATGAAGTCTTGCGGGTTATATTGGGGGTGTTATTGATTAGTCAACAACAGTGAATCCCATAGAACGAGCAGTACCTTCGATCATACGCATTGCAGACTCTACGTTTGCTGCGTTCAAATCTGGCATCTTAGTTTCTGCAATTTCTTGTACTTGTGCACGAGTAACTGTAGCAACTTTAGTTTTGTTAGGTGTACCTGATCCTTTTTCAACACCTGCAGCTTTTTTCAAAAGAACAGCAGCTGGTGGTGTTTTAGTGATGAAAGTAAATGATTTATCTTCGTAAACTGAGATAACAACTGGAATGATCATACCAGCTTGGTCAGCTGTACGAGCGTTGAACTCTTTTGTGAATCCCATGATGTTGATACCAGCTTGACCAAGAGCAGGTCCAACCGGTGGAGCTGGTGTAGCTTTACCAGCAGGGATTTGCAATTTTACAAGTTTTTCGACTTTTTTAGCCATTTTTAAATCCTCCTTTGTGGTTTTGGCGGTAATTAGAGATTTTTACCTCCCACAAGTATGTTTTTCACATACCCATCTATTATACACTATTTATCTGGAATTGCAAGAGAAAAGTTTATTTTTTAATCGACGTAATCTCCACCTTCAAAGCCGAAATACTCTTCCAAACTTAGACCACTTGCAGCAATTTCTTTAGCTTCTTTTCCGACATAACGAAGATGCCATTCTTCAGGCATATAGCCTGTTTCCTTTTCCTTACCTTTAAGATAACGGACAACAAAACCATAATCAGCCGCATGGTCCAAGAGCCATTTGGCTGCTTTTTCTTCTGTCACCAAATCACCATTTGTCCCAATCACATCAAAGGCCAAGCCTGTCTGGTGCTCGCTATAGCCAGGGCGGGCAGAGTAACGGTCTGCTGCAGCCTTTCCATCTTTATTGACATAATCTTGATAGAGCTTAGTCTGAGTCTCGTAACTTCTAAAACCACTGTATTGATCACTAATTGGGAAGCCTGCCTCTTGCATCGCTTTGATGAGTTTGACCAACTCAGCCTTGGCTGTTGGATTTTCCCCTGGATTGTAGTCTTTCGATAATGGATAGTGTTTATTTGCTACGATAATTTCATCGTATTTCCCTTGAATACTGTAGTAGTCACCTTTATTAACCACTTCTGCTTTTTTCTGGGTAGCTCCTTGAGACTTATTTCCGACTGTTCCATCAGCTTTGGCTGTTTGTTCTGTTTTAGCTGCTCCATCTTCATTTTTTGCTTTTTCTTGTGAACAAGCTGCTAGACTCAAGGCTAGTAAGGCTGTCAAGACAAGATATCTTTTTTTCATTTCTACTCCTTTATTTCCAATAGTTTATCTACTTCTGACGATAAACGTTTGACTAATTGTTTAATCTCATCCGGTTTTGCTTGGCAGGTTTCTGCTGTCATTTCTTCAAAGGGAACCCACCAAACTGGACCACGTCCATTGAGACCGTGACCATTCATATCACCTTTTCGTCTAGGAAACAGATGCCAATGAAGATGGGCATCACCATTTCCTAGCAGTTCGATATTCATTTTCTCGGCATCAAAGGCCTTAGCAACTGCCTCTTGGACTAAACTCATTTCCTCTAGAAAACGGATTCTAGTTTCCTTCTCTAAATGATACAATTCGGTGACATGTTCCTTGGCTAGAAAGAGACTATAGCCTGCAAAATACTGGTGGTCTCCAATCACAATATAGCCTGTTTCTAGTTCTCTCACAAAGTAGGGATTTTTCCCAACTTTAATGAGCTCAATTCTCTGACAAATAAGGCACATATCAATCTACCAAATCGCTCTTAAGATAGGCATCAACCATACGTTCCGTTGCAACCACCGAGTCAATATGGGTACGCTCATATGAGTGGCTAGACTCGATACCAGCACCGAGAAGGGCATGTTTGACCTCTGCACCTGCGGACATGGCCGCTGAAGCGTCAGAACCATAAAATGGATAGATATCCAGCTTAAATGGAATATCTTGTTCTTTCGCCAAGGCGACCAAATGTTGACGGAAGTCATAGTGATAAGGCCCTGAAGCATCCTTGACACAAATAGACACTGTATATTCATCTGTCTGCTGGTCATCGCCCATGGCTCCCATATCCACAGCCAGATATTCTACTACCTGAGCAGGGATATTAGAGTTAGCTCCATGCCCCACTTCTTCAAAAACTGAAAAAGCAAAATGGGTTGTTACAGGCAACTCAACCTTCTCTTCCGTATAAATACGAAGCAGATTAAGCAAAATAGCTGCGCTGACCTTATCGTCCAAATGACGAGACTTGATAAAACCTGTCTCTGTCACTACAGTTCGTGGGTCAAAGCTGATAAAATCACCGACCTCAATTCCCAAGGCACGAGTTTCTTTTTCATTCCTTACTTTTGCGTCCAAACGTACTTCCATATTGTCTTGCGTGCGTTCTGCAGTTCCTGCATCCTTGTAGACATGGCAAGAAGTCTGGTGGATGAGAATGGTTCCTGATACCTTTTGACCTGTACTAGCTACGTGAACGGTACAGTTTTCTCCTTCAATCATGTTCCAAGGAAAACCACCGATACGATCCATTTTGAGACGACCATCTGCTTTAACAGCACGAACAATAGCACCCAGCGTATCTACATGGGCAGTCACATAGCGGTGTTCTTCATCATTTTGACCTTTAATGGTTACATTGACACCACCCTTAGCTGTGCGAACCGGCTGGTAACCAAAACCTTCTAGAGTCTTGACTAAATAGTCCGAAATCTCACGAGTGAAACCAGTTGGCGATGCGATGGCTGTCAGTTCTTTGATATATTCTACTGTTTGATTCATTCCTTCACCTCTTTTGCTACCTATTATAACACATTTATCATCGGATAAAAAAGAAAATCACTCCTGTAGACTTGACTACAAAAGTGATTTTAATGATTATTCCATTTCAAAAACATCGCTTTCTTGCTTGTTTGGTAGAACCAATGAGAGCAAGATTCCGACAACGGCTGGTACTACCCATGGGAGTGATGCCTTGGCAAAAGGAAGAGCGTTGACAAGATTCGCAAGAAACTCAACCTTAAACGAGCTTCCTAATACGCTTGCAATGGCAATAGCTGTAACCACAGCGATTGTCAACTGCATACCTGGTTTTGAAAGAGCTACAAATTTGTTGACAATGACAATCATAACGATAGCAATCGTGATTGGGTACAAGATAACCAGTACTGGAATTGAATACTTGATAATCGCATCAAGACCCAAATTAGCAATGGCAAATCCAATTAAGGTAAAGGCTGTCGCATAAACCTTGTAGCTGATTTGTGGGAAGCGTTCATTAAAGAACTCAGCTGTTGACACAATCAAACCAACTGTTGTTGTGAAGCAGGTTACGGTAACCATAGCTGCAAGGAAGAGTTGAGCTGTTGAACCAAAGATTTCTTGAGTCGCTTGTGACAAGATGTAAACACCTGGTGTTCCACCCTTCATCGCCTCAGCTGGTACTGGGAAATGATTTCCAAGGAAACCTAAACCGATGTAAAGAGCGCTGAAAGCAAGGGCAACAACGATCCCAACCACCCAAATAGTTGAGATGTATTCTTTCTTACTTGAAAATCCAAGTTGTTTCAAGGTTTGAACAGCAATCACACTAAAGGCAACTGAAGCAAGGGCATCCAAGGTATTATAACCTTCTAGGAAACCTGTACCAAAAGCAGAAGCTTGATAAGCAGCTGAAGCAACTTGAGGACTTGTTCCACCATATTTGATAGCTCCTAGAACAACTAAGATAACGATCAAAATCGCAAAGACTGGCGTTAAGATTCGGCCGATACGGTCCAAGATTTTTGATGGATTAAGCGAAATCAAATAGGCTGCCGCAAAATACAGAACTGTAAAGACAACCAAGCCAAGTCCTTTATTTGCATCCGACAAAAGGGGGCTAATCCCTACTTCGTATGCCGTTGTAGCAGTACGTGGAATAGCAAAGAATGGACCGATTGACAAGTAAAGAACTGAGAGGTAAAGAGTCGCAAACCAAGGCGCTATCTTTGTTGAAATCTCGTAAATATATCCTTTAGGATTTAGCGTTCCAATAATAAGGGTCAAGACGGCGATACCGACGCCTGAAAAGACAAAACCTGCGATGGCAGGAAGAAAATGTTCTCCAGATAGAGCACCCAGAGAAGGCGGAAAAATCAAGTTTCCCGCACCAAAAAATATTCCAAACAGGAGTAAACCTGTTAGGGCACCTTTTTTAGCCATGTAAATCTCCTTCATATTTATAAAATACTGACCTAGTATATCATGAATAGGAGTATGAAAAAAGCTTCACGAAGTAAATATTGAATGTTTTCAAGATTCTTAAAAATGAGAATTATCTAAAAATAACATTCTCCTACCTAGTCCACACCAAGTAGGAGAATTGCAAATTTTTAAAGTTCTTCAAAGGCCATCATGCCACCTTGAACATTGATAACCTCATAACCTTGTTCAGCTAGGAATTGACAAGCACGCGCCGATCTCATTCCAGATTTACAAATAACATAATGTAACTGATCCTTGTCCAATTGATCATAAGTATGAGCTAATTGACTCAGAGAAAGATTCTGAGCACCTTCTAAATGAAGAGCTTCAAACTCATCCACTTCTCTCACGTCCACTAAAGAAAGTTGGTCATTTTGGTAAAGCTGGTAAAATGCATCAAAGGTTATTTCTTTCATTCTTTTTCTCCTAAAATAGTTTTAATTCTTTTTTTCAAATCTGGCACCACTTCTGACTCAAACCAAGGATTTTTGGCCATCCAGATTTGATTTCGCGGTGAGGGATGAACTAGTGGAAAATAGGTTGGCAGATAGTTCTGGTAATGTTTTACCCGTTCTGTCACCTTGCCACTAATTTTTTCCTGTAAATAGTAGGCTTGGGCATACTGGCCAATCAAGAGGGTTAGCTGAATATCTGGCAATTCTTGCAAGAGCTGAGGATGCCATTTTTCTGCAAAACCCGCTCTCGGTGGTAAATCACCTGACTTGCCATGGCCTGGAAAGTAGAAATCCATTGGCAAAACCGCAAAATAACCTGAATTGTAAAAGGTATCTTCATCCACACCTAGCCAGTCCCGCAAGCGGTCACCACTTTTGTCCTTCCAGTAAAGGCCTGCTTCTTGGGTTTTAAGTCCCGGTGCCTGACCGATGATATTGATGCGAGCAGTCTTTGGCGCTGCAAAGAGAGGCTCGATGCCATGTTCGGTATAGCCGGCATTCTGTGGATCCGCCATGATAGCCTGCTTGATTCTTTCGATTTGAGACATCTACTTTCCCTCCAAAAAGAAGTCTAAGCATACAATCTCAGACTTCTATCGTTTTATTTGATCAATTCGTAAATAGCTTCGGCATAGATTGCTGCAGCTCGGAAGAGATCATCCAAGGCGATAAATTCATTGGCTTGGTGCATAGTGTCAATTGAGTCTGGGAACATAGCACCGTAGGCAACTCCGCGTTCTAGCAAGCGACCAAAGGTTCCACCACCGATGACTTGCTCGTGACCTTTAAGGCCAGTTTGTTTTTCATAGACATTCAACAAGGTTTGGACAAGTGGATCTTCCATTGGCACATAGTGAGGTGTGTGACCGTGTTCAGACAAGCTAACAGAAGCAACTGGCAAGTTTTCAAGAATTGACTTGATTTGCTCTGGACTTGTTCCTTTTGGATAGCGGATGTTGAGGGCAATGGTATTATCAGCACTTGCTTCATCAAAGCGGAAGACACCGGCATTCATAGAAAGGGCACCCATCTTTTCATCCACATGAGCAATCTTGAGATTTTCACCCTCATGATCGTTCAAGAGAATTTTACCAGCAATATCAAGGTAGTCTTTGGCTGGTCCAGCAAAGTCGAACTGGCTGAGGAAGAGGGCTAGGTAAGTCGCACCATTGACACCTGAAGCAGGCATAGCACCGTGGGCTGATTTACCAATAATCGTCACCTTGTATTGCCCAGCTTCTTCTTGGAGTTCTCCTCTAAGTTTGTATTCCGCAACAAAGGCATCTAGTTTAGCTTGCAAGTCAGCCAAATCACCTGAAACGACTGCTGTTGCTGATTCTGGTACCATGTTTTCACGTAAACCACCTGTGAAGCTGTGAAGACGGGCAGCACCTGCATTTTCTCCTGCAAAGTGAAAGTATTCAGTAATATTTCCTTTTTCACCGTTGATGATAGGGAACTCAGCGTCTGGAGAGAAACCGAAGTCTGGTTTTGCAAGTCCTACGTGCTCAAAGTAGTAGTCCATGTCTGCCCAGCCAGATTCTTCGTCTGTTCCCACGATAAAGCGAACTTTCTTAGAAGTTGGAAGGCCCAATTCTTTGATGATTTTCAAACCATAGTAACAAGCTGTTGTAGGTCCCTTATCATCAGAAGCTCCACGCGCATAAAGACGACCATCTTTGATAGTTGGTGTGTAAGGGTCTGTGTCCCAACCGCTACCAGCTGGCACCACGTCCATGTGGGCAAAGATTCCGAGAACTTCTTCTCCATCACCAAACTCGAAATGTCCTGCATAGTTATCAACATTCTTAGTTGGATAGCCATCACGGTCTGCGATTTCAAGGAATTTCTCCAAGGCTTTTACTGGACCAGGACCAAATGGATGCTGAGCGTCCGCCTTGCTATCATCTCGTTCTGAGTTGATTTCCAAAAGGCTAAACAAGTCAGCCAAGAGGTCTTCTTTGCGTTTTTCTACTTCTGCTGTAAAATCAATTACTGTCATTTTTTCTTCTTTCTATCTTTTCTCGATGATTTCATCTACTGGCAAGCGGTAGCTTGGTTCTAATTTTTCGTCTGTGTAACCTACCGTAATCAAGAGTTCTGGGCGGAAACGGTCTTCAATGTCCAAAACCTCATTGGTTTTTGATTTGTCAAAACCAAGGATAATGTTTGATCCGATTCCCTGGTCAGTCAATGCAAGGACTAAGTTCATAGCAACCAAACCTGCATTGAGAGCCAAGTAGTCACTGATTTGTTGTTCTTTGTAACGCGCAAACTCTGCTGGAAGATTTTTCATAAAGTACTGAAGTTGTTCTTCTGAGAAGTTCTTTGCTCCACCAACACGTGCAATCTTGCGAGCACGTTTAGCCAAATCTGTGTCAGTAAACAAGGCAATAGTTACAGGCGCTGATGATACCTGTTCAAAGTTTGAACCGTAGGCCAATTTTGCTAGTTCGGCATTTTTCTCACGCACCACTACAAATTTCCAAGGCTGGCTGTTGTGGGCGCTTGGAGCCAAGGTCGCAATTTCGATAGCCGTACGCACATCTTTTGGATCAACAGGCTTATCAGTGAACTGCTTAGTCGCATGACGTTTTTTATTTAATTCAAGAAATTTCATAATCGATTTCCTTTTCTAATTCTACTGCTTCCATTCTACCATAATTTGAAAGAGCTTGCAGGGATTTTTCATAGAAACAAACTGCAGCAAAAATAAGAAACAAAATGAAGCCCATCATTTAAATCAGGGACTCCCCTCATCCAGTTCCAACTATTTTTCAGCGGCTTAAAGAAACTAGTCTATCTTATATTCTGACTTTATAGCCTCCAAGAAATCTTTCACATCCTCTACATACCCATGCTTTTCTATTAAGCTTGCTAATAGTTCCAGATTGTGCCCCTGATAGTTGTCTTCTCGTCGTAGCTCTTCATACATTTCGATAAAAGGAAGCCCCTTGGATTTGGCCAATTCTAACTCCGCTTCATAGTCATAAGCGACTTTACGAAATAGGATATTTACCAATTCCCCATCTTCAACTTCTATCACGGTATACTGGGCACGGTGATTTTTTAACGCCTCCCAATCAAAATAAGGCATACCAATCGAACCTGGATTGATGATTTGTTGCCCCTGACTTCCATAACGAAGCAATTGCTTGTGAACATGACCATAGACTGCCACGTCCGTTTCCTCATCTAGCAGTTGGTCAAATTTTTCTGTATCATTCCCAACCAACAAGTCACCCCCATAATTTTTGTCAGGTAAATTATGTGAGAGAGAAAAACGCAATCCCTCAACTTCTTTCTTTTCCAGCAAAGGCAAGCTTCGTAGCCAGACAATCGTTGCAGGATCCATTCGCTCCATCAAAAACTGGGTCATTCGCATTGACTGGATTTCTTGTGGATGTTCCAAACCATATTCACCATCCAAGGCCTCAAGGACACAATCATCCCAATTGCCTCGAACACTGGCTGTAATAGGAAGTTCCTTTAACAGAGCGACCAAGTCATTTGCACCTGGACCAGGGAGGAAAATGTCTCCCATAAGCCAGTATTCACTGACTCCTTGATTTTTAGCATCTGCAATTACTGCTTCTAAGGCTGTCGCATTGCCATGAATATCTGATAAAATTGCGATTTTATGGTTCATTGTGGTTTCCTTCCGTTTGGTAATCTACTCTATCTTCTGCCACTTGAGCCAACTCAACTTCTTCCTGCGGGTTCAACTTTCTCTGAACAGCTTCTGCGACTGTTCTTGGTACCCCAACTTCGACAATCTCATCCACACTGGCTTCCTTGATTTTGGTCAAAGACTTGAAATGCTTCATGAGATTCTGCTTGCGTTTAGGTCCCAGCCCTTCAATTCCATCCAGTTGCGATGAAAAGGAATTTTTAGAGCGCAGTTGACGGTGGAAAGTAATGGCAAAGCGGTGCACCTCATCTTGGATGCGTTGAAGGAGGAAAAATTCCTGAGAATTTCTAGACAACTCCACCACCTCCAGCGGATCTCCAAAGAGCAATTCATGGGTTTGGTGTTTGTCATTCTTTTGCAGACCTGCAATGGGAATATCCAAGCCCAGCTCCTCTTGGATGACTTGCTTGGCGATATTGACTTGACCTTGTCCCCCATCAATGACAATCAAGTCTGGCGGGGTTAAGCCCTCACGCTGAACTCGACCATAACGTCTGCGAATGACCTCTCTCATACTGGCATAGTCGTCTGGTCCAACGACAGTCTTGATTTTATACTTACGATAATCTTTTTTACTTGGTTTGCCGTTGACAAAGACCACCATGGCTGAAACAGGACTGGTTCCCATGATATTGGAGTTATCGAAGGACTCAATGCGAACTGGTATTGGGATTTGGAGCAAGCGTCCTAGATTTTCAATTGCACCCTGAGTCTTTTCGACAGATTTTTCTAGTAGATTGAACTTCTGCTCCAGACTAACACGAGCATTTTTTATGGCTAGATTGACCAGCTGTTTTTTCTCTCCACGCTGGGGTTTGAGAATCTTGGTATTCACCAAGGCCTTAACGGCTTCTTCGTCAATATCCTGTGGAATCAGTACCTCATTGGGAACTAGGTGAGATTTTTCTTGATAAAATTGTCCCACATAGGTTAAGAAGTCCTCGTCCGGATCATTGTAGTAGGGGAAAAGATTGACATCGCGCTCAATGAGCTTGCCCTGACGGACAAAGAAAACCTGCACACACATCCAGCCCTTGTCCACATAGTAGCCAAAAACATCGCGATTTTGGAGATCCTTAGCCATGACCCGTTGCTTGGTTCGAAGCGTTCCAATGGCCTGAATCAGATCACGGTATTCCGCCGCACGTTCAAATTCCATTGCCTGGGCTGCAGATCCCATTTTTCTCTTGAGATCATCAATGATTTTGTCATCCTGCCCTTTTAAGAAGTCAGAAACCTCCTGAGACATGGACTTGAAATAGTCCTCATCTTTCTTACAGATGGTGTGGGCCATACATTGGCCTATATGGTAGTAAAAACAGACCTTAGACGGTGGATTGGTACACTTACGAAAAGGGAAAATCCGATCCAGCAACCGCTTGATTTCATTGGCTGCCCCCACATCTGGATAGGGACCGAAATAAAGACCTCCGTCTTTTTTGACCTGACGGGTAATAATCAAACGAGGATAGCGCTCATTTGTGATTTTGATGAAAGGATAAGATTTATCATCCTTGAGCATGATATTGTACTTGGGCTTGTTTTCCTTGATCAGGTTGATTTCTAGGAGAAGTGCCTCAATATTGGACTCCGTAACGATAAATTCAAAATCCACAATCTCAGACACTAGAGCCTCTGTCTTAGTATCATGACTTCCGCGGAAATAGGACCTCACACGGTTTCGCAGATTTTTAGCCTTTCCTACATAGATAATGGTGCCGTTTTTATCCTTGTGAATGTAGCAACCAGGGCTGGTCGGCAGGAGCTCTAGTTTTGATTTAATCAAGTTATTCATAGTTCCATTATAACAAAAAAGTAGGGAAAGATTGTTCCCTACTCACTAGTCTCATATATTTTTCGGAGGTTTGCAACATCCTCTTCCTGGATACCATAAAAGGAACCTGCAGGTTGCATCACAGACTTCTCATCTGTATGATCCAAGCCAATCGCATGCCCCAACTCATGTTCTGCCGTATGGACAATGCGCTCATAGGAATAGCCATAGTTAGGATTGGACAGATAATAGTGATTCAACCGCACCGTGACAGACAAGAATTGTCCTGTTAAGAGATTAGTCTGACTTTCCGCCTCTCCTGCCACAGGAGTGCCTCCGTCATTCATCTCCGTAGCCATAATATCTGCCTTACTAGACTCAGTCACAATTTCAAAGTTAAAAGCACCAGTTCGATTCCAGTTCTGAATCGCTTCTACATAAGCCTCTTGAAAACGTGAATCCATCTGAGGATCCAGGTAAATACGAGCAGAAGCTTGCGGCCACCTTCCTTCAGAGTGTTGGTGGCTATCTGTCTGGTTCAACTTAGGCAGTTGCCCAGTTTTTTCCCATCGGTCAATACTTTGTTGACCAATCTTTACTGACCGTTCTACTTGCTTTAGCGCTCCTTGAAAATCCCCGTTCAGATACCAGAGAAGACCGAAAGCAAGAGCACATAAGAGCACAACTATCCAAACCAGGCGCCAAAACAAACGCCACACAAAAGAAAAGAAAGCCCCTATCAAACGAAAAATCCAGCGCATATCCTTCCACCTTTCTAGAAAATAAAGACTATTTTACTAAAACAAGCTGAAAGAAAACTAAATTATGACAATCTCTCTTCTAATTTGAAATCGATTGGCAGGGTTGCTAAGAACCGTTCCAATTGTTTTTCCCAGTAGTACCACTCGTGAGTTCCAGCACTATGGCTATAGGTCACATTAAAGCCCAGTTTTTTGAGATTATTCACTGCTAGATTATTGGCTTCGTACAAGAAATCCTGCTCGCCACACCAAGCCCACAGCTTGGTCTTTTTATCCGATTTTTTAGCCAGACTTTCAAGAGAATAGGGGCTAGCTGTCCAATCTTTAATCTCCCCAAAAACACCTCTCCAGTAAGCTGGTGTCCCCAGATTTTGGTTTTCAGGAGAAAAATCTTGAAAACTAAGGGCACCTGAAAAGCTAGCTGCATGAGAAAAACGATTTGTAGCAAGAGCCAGTTTGAAACAGCCATAGCCTCCCATAGAGAGACCAGCGATAAAGGTCTTTTCACGCTTGCTAGTCATATTAGGGAAGAAGCGTTTCAGAACCTCTGGCAATTCCTCTGCTAGAGCTGTGTAATAGTCAAAACCATACTGGGTATCGGTGTACCAACCGTTGCTGGTATTGGGCATGACGACGATGAGATTGGTCCCTCGAAGCAAGCGTTCTACGTTGGTCCGCTTGAGCCAACTATTATGGTTACCAGACATCCCGTGCAAGAGGTACAAGACGGGAATGTCTTTACAATCTGGTTCTTCCACTCGATTAGCATCAGGATAGAGAACATTCACTCCCCACTCCATATCTAAAACTTGTGAGTAATACTCAATTTTCATTACTGCCATATTTTTTCCTCTATTTTTCTATAAGAAAAAGTCGAAACTCGACTTTCTCCCTGTTTATTTCAACAATTATTTCGCTTCCATGACTACTGGTAAAATAGCTGGACGACGCTTGGTTTGATCAAAGAGATACTTGGTAAGATTCTCCCGAACCTTCCCTTTAAGATCTGCCCAGTCAAAGTCATCTCCTTGAAGATAGTCTTCTACCGTCTGGTTAATCAATTCTGAACTTTCACGGAGAATATCGCGACTCTTCTTGAGATAAACAAATCCACGCGTGTGAACACGAGCCTTGGCTACAATTTTCTTCTCACGACGGTTAACGGTGATTGCGACGATGAAAATTCCATCTTCTGACAAGACCTTACGGTCACGAAGAACCACATTACCAACATCACCGATGGCATTTCCGTCAATCAAGACATCCCCTGCCGAAACCGCGCCAGCTGGAACAAAATCGCCATTCTCGTAAGCCATGCTGGTTCCCTTTTTAGGGATAAAAATGCGTTCTGGCAACATACCGACTGCCATAGCAGCCTTAGCATGGGCATCCAACTCACGGTATTCCCCTTGAATTGGGAAGAGATACTTGGGTTGCAAGAGGTTAATCATCAACTGCAAATCACGCGCATTTCCGTGCCCTGACACACGCAAGCTTTGGGTGATCAATTTGACAACGCCTCCAGCTTGGTAAATCATATTTTCCACACGCGCCATAACTGCTTCTTTAGCAATAGACGGAGTGGTTACGATATAGACCAAATCACCGTCCTTGATTTCCACATAACGGTGGCGACCAATCGACATTTTACGAAGACCATTGATTGGCTCACCCATACGACCTGTCTCAAGGATAATCAACTCATGGTCTTCAAAGCGAGACATATCTTTTGGCTTAATCAAAAGACTTTCGTTAGCTAGGGATAATTTCTTGAGGCGAATAGCAGTACGGACGATATTTTCAATATCAAATCCTGTCAAAACCACACGACGACCTGTTGCATCCGCAGCGTCAAACACCTGCTGGATACGAGAGAGGTTGCTAGCTACTGCTGCAACAATGATACGACCATCCCAGTCCTCAATAGTTTGAGTGATTTCATCCCCAACTTCACTTTCGCTAGCCACTTGGATATTACTGTCCGCATTGGCTGAATCGCTAAGAAGAGCTAGAACTCCATCACGACCGATTTCTGCTAAACGAGCGAAGTCTGTCGCATAGGATTCACTAGCTGTCTGGTCAAATTTGAAGTCACCTGTATAAACAATACTTCCTTCAGCTGTCTTCAAGACAACACCCAGACTTTCTGGGATGGAGTGGGTCGTACGGAAGAAGGACACCACAGTTCCTCCAAAATCAATCTCCGAATCCTCATTAATGACATGGAAATCATTGAATTTCTTAACTGTGTCATTTCCTTTGACAAAGAGCTTAGCCAATTCAATGGTCAACTCAGATCCAAATACAGGCACCTTGGCTTCAGCCAAGAGATAAGGCAGAGCACCAATGGCGTCCGCATGTCCGTGGGTCAAGAAGACCCCAGCGATACGGTCGCTATTTTCAAAAAGGTAGTCCATATTTGGAATAACTACGTCCACCCCTAGTTGTTCATTTTCAGGGTATTTCAGACCTGCATCCAAAACGAAAATAGACCCATCGATTTCAGCGATATACATATTTTTCCCATTTTCACGCACACCACCAAGTGTTGTTAAACTGATATTACTCATTTTTCCTCCGAAAGCTTAGTTTATCTTGATTATAGGGTTACTTACCCTCTTATTCTAAAAGCACTACTTTTAGCCGAATCTTTTCCTACCATTATACCATTTTTTTAATGATTTTCAAAATGAAGATTTGTTTTCAAAAAAGAGCTGGTTTCCCAACTCTTTCTGTACTGACCCCAAAAAGTTAGACAAATAATTTAAGTAAAGGATTTAGTTCTGTATTGCACAGGACTAAGTCCTTTTAATTTTACCTTAATGCGTTTATTGTTGTAGTAATCAATATAGTCTACAATAGCTTGCTCCAATTGATTAAGTGATTTAAACGTCTTCTCGTAACCATAAAACATTTCGGATTTCAAAATACCAAAGAAGGATTCCATCATGCCGTTGTCTGGGCTGTTACCCTTACGCGACATAGATGGCTGGATTCCTTTATCCTCTAAAAAATGATGATAGAAATCGTGTTGGTATTGCCATCCCTGGTCACTATGGAGAATTGTATTTTCGTAATATTCCTCTGTAAAGGTTTGTTCTAGCATATCTTTCACTTGTATCAAGTTCGGTGACGTAGAAAGATTATAGGCGATAATTTCGCTGTTAAAACCATCTAAAACTGGTGATAAATAGAGCTTTTGGCTGCTTGCCGGAATGGCAAACTCTGTCACATCTGTATAGCACTTTTCCATTGGATTCGATGCTTCAAATTGGCGTTGAATAAGGTTATCTGCTTTCTTGCCAATCTCTCCTTGGTAGGAAGAATACTTGCGTTTACGACGAATTCGGGCACTTAAACCAAGGATCTTCATCAGACGTTGGACCTTCTTATGGTTCACTACAAAACCACGATTCCTCAATTCTAGAGTCATTCGGCGATAACCATAATTTCCTTTATGCTCAGTAAAAATAGCTTGAATTTCATCTTTAATATCATGATTTTTATCGCTTTTATTTAACTGCTTTAGCTGGTAATAATAGGTTGAACGAGCTAGCTTAATAATCTTTAGAAGAATCTCTAAGGCAAACTCCGTTACCAATCCTCGGACAATTTCTGTTTTTCTTTTCGCTCCTTTTCGTCCCTCAATCGGAGTTCTCTCAACTTTTTTAGAATGGCATTCTCCGCTCTCAAGTACTCATTTTCTGCTTGAAGTCGCTCTAGCTCTGTCATCTCTTCGGGCTTCTTCTTTGGTTTACGTCCCATTTTAGGTGCTCTCCCTCTTGTTTTCTCAACAATAGTATACCCGTTTTTCTTATATTGTGCCAGCCAATTAGGCAACATTCCAACACTTGGAAGAGCATAATCTAGAGATACCCTTATTTGCGAACGACCTTCGAGAAGAACTTTATCAATGATCTCTTGTTTTAGTTCAGGTGAATAGTAACAATTCTTTCCTTTTTTGACGAACTCCATTCCGTAACGATCAATCAATTTAATCATGTACCTAAGATTAGAATTGTTTATCCCAAATTTATTTGAAAGCTTCTCTATGCTATATCCTTGTTTTCTAAGTTTATAGATCTGAACTTTATCATCATAAGTTAATTTCATAATAAAAACACCCCAAAAGTTAGATTTTTTCTGTCTAACTTTTGGGGTGCAGTTCATTCCTATGATCTACTCTTTTTCCATTAAAAAGTCATAAATTTCTTGCACGGTACCCAGCGCTATCATTTCTTGGTCTTTGACAGTTTGTTTGAGATTTTGGTAAATCTGACTTTCTCCGATTTCTCGCTTTGGTGCCTCTTTATTCACTGTCATGACCCCATCTTTGATGGTCACAAAGCCTAGTTCTTCAAATACTTGAATCATCTTGACCAGCAAGATTTGCTGAATATTAAGATAAGCCGCCAAATCTTTCAGCTTATAGCGAATATCAAACTCTGGGAACTGGTAGATAGTCTTGTACAATTTGGCAAACTGCTCTCTAGTTCCATACCCCGTTAGATAGTAGGCCTTGTCAATGTCATTTTTGAAATAAACAGCAGAAAAATTCTGCTCCTGAAAAATGGTCTTCAGCTGAGTAATATCCTCTGGAATGGTTTTCACGACAATAGCTTCACTAGCCACCAGATTCGGTAATTCTCCAGAAAAGTCCAAGACTGGAACCCCTTCTGGCAAGACTGCATTTTTTCCACGGATGTTAAAAAGTTGAACACCCTCCACACGCGCATCCACCATCATCAACTGCAGGGCAGTTTGACCATTCCATTGGTTGACAGACAATTTAACCGCCAACTCTAGGTTCTTGGTTTGAGAAAACTCTGTTGCCCATCTACCTTGTCCAAAGGCTACTACTTCAAAACTCGCCTCACCCTTGGAAATTTTCAGCTTGAGATGGGCATTGCCTGCCCCCATGGTACGGGCACTTTCGACTTGAAAATCCTTGATATAAAAGACAGGTTTCTGATTGTCCATCCCAAAGGGAGCTAAACGTTCAAAGCTTTTAACCGTTTCCAAGCTAAGCGTCTCCAAATCCAGTTCTTCATCTAGATTTAACTTGTTCTTACCACTAGCATCTGCACCTTTTTCACGGACATAGTCTTCCAAGACCTGAGATAAATCTGAGAGTTTCTCAACTTCCAGCGTCATGCCTGCTGCACCAGCATGGCCTCCAAATGCGATAAAGAGGTCTCGATGAGGATCCAGAGCCTCAAAAATATCGACTGCTTCTACACTACGAGCACTGCCCTTGGCACGACCGTCCTCTATATTAAGAACGATAACTGTCTGCCCTAGTTCTTCCAACAAACGACCAGCCACGATACCTAGAACCCCAGGATTCCAGCCTTCCTTGGCCAAGACCTGAACCTTCTTCTCAGGGTCCACCATGGTCTTAGCTTCTTCATAGATAGACTGAACAATTTCCTTACGCTCTTCGTTTTTCTGATGAATCATGAGGGCAATCTCGTGGACTTCCTCATCATCAAATCCAGTCAACAAATCAATGGCAGGATTGGGATCATCCAAACGCCCCAAGGCATTCAAACGAGGGGCAATCTGGAAACCAACCGTTTCTTCTGTTACTTCGTTGGCAGCAATCCCAGCCATGTCCAGCATTTCTTGCAGACCAATACGCTGAGTATGCCCCAACATTTCCAGACCATATTGAACCAAAATACGATTCTCATCTGTCAAACTGACCATATCTGCAATGGTACCAATAGCGACCAAATCAAGCAATTCCACTTGCACTTCTTCTAACAAGGCACAAGCTAACTTGAAGGCCACTCCACAACCAGCCAAATATTTGAAAGGATAGTCCGCATCTGGATGCTCAGGATGGACAATAGCATAGGCATCTGGCAAGGTTTCAGGCATAGAATGGTGGTCGGTCACAATGACATCTACCCCCATAGACTGGGCCAGTTCAATAGCCTCGTGACCAGCAACTCCATTATCCACCGTCACAATCAAGGAAATTCCTTCTTGCTCGATGAAGTACTTATAAACACTGGCATTAGGCCCATAGCCGTCGGTAAAACGATTGGGCAAGTAAACACGGCACTCAGCACCAAGCTGTTCCAAACTTTCCTTAACAATAGAAGCCGAAGTCATGCCATCCGCATCGTAGTCTCCGTATATGAGGATATTTTCCCCTTCTTCAATGGCCTGACGAATCCGTTCCACTGCCTTATCCATATCATGGAGCAGATAAGGGTCATGCAAGTCCTCCAAAGAAGGCTCCAAAAATTTCTTTAAACTTTCTTGGTCCCGAATCCCTCTTTCAAATAATAAACGAGCCACCTCAGGACCCAGCCCAGCCTTCTTGGCTATCTTTGTAAAATCCGCATCTTCTACCTGCGGGGCAAACTGCCATTCATAAGTAGGTGTTATCAAAAAGACATCCACTCTTTCTAAGAATTCTATTGCTTCATTATAACATGATTTAGACTTTTTCTCTATCCTGATTGCTTTGTACGAAAATTTTACTAACTTTTTTCTGATATGATTTGACAAGATAAATCTTTTGGTGTAGAATCATGTTATAAAATCTAACACAAAGGAGATTCCTTATGGCTTTAGTAGAATTTGAACACGTCGAAAAATATTACGGAGACTACCATGCACTCCGCGACATCAATCTCCGTTTTGAAAAAGGGCAAGTTGTTGTTCTCCTAGGCCCTTCTGGTTCTGGGAAGTCCACTCTTATCCGCACCATCAATGGTTTGGAGGCTGTAGACAAAGGAAGTCTTCTAGTAAATGGTCACCAAGTTGCTGGTGCCAGTCAGAAAGATTTGGTTCCGCTTCGTAAGGAAGTCGGCATGGTTTTCCAGCATTTCAACCTCTATCCGCACAAAACAGTGTTAGAAAACGTAACACTCGCACCTATAAAAGTTCTAGGAATTGATAAAGAAGAAGCTGAAAAAACAGCCCAAAAATACCTAGAATTTGTAAATATGTGGGACAAAAAAGATTCTTATCCGGCCATGCTATCTGGTGGACAAAAACAACGAATTGCCATCGCACGTGGCCTCGCTATGCATCCGGAACTCCTCCTCTTTGATGAACCAACATCTGCCCTTGATCCTGAAACCATCGGCGATGTTCTAGCAGTTATGCAAAAATTAGCCCACGATGGTATGAATATGATTGTCGTTACCCATGAAATGGGCTTTGCCCGTGAAGTTGCTGACCGTATCATCTTTATGGCTGATGGAGAAGTGTTGGTGGATACGACAGATGTTGATGACTTTTTCGACAATCCAAGCGAACCTCGTGCCCAACAATTCCTCAGCAAAATCATCAACCATGAAAGTGACAAAGTCAAATAAGGAGGCGCCTATGAAAAAAAAATTCTTTTTATCCGCATTATTGATCAGCCTTTTCGGACTTGCTGCTGCAAAACAAGTTCAGGCTGATACCAGTGTCGCAGCTATTCAAAAGAGAGGCGAGCTAGTTGTCGGTGTGAAACAAGACGTTCCCAATTTTGGTTACAAGGATCCCAAGACAGGTACCTATTCTGGTATTGAAACCGACTTGGCCAAGATGGTAGCAGATGAGCTTAAGGTCAAGGTTCGCTATGTACCTGTTACAGCGCAAACTCGTGGACCCCTCCTAGATAATGAACAGGTCGATATGGATATCGCAACCTTCACCATCACAGACGAACGCAAAAAACTCTACAACTTCACAAGCCCCTACTACACGGACGCTTCTGGCTTTTTGGTCAATAAATCTGCAAAAATCAAAAGTATTGAGGACCTAAACGGAAAAACCATCGGTGTTGCCCAAGGTTCCATTACCCAACGCCTGATTACCGAGCTCGGTAAAAAGAAAGGCCTGACCTTTAAATTCGTCGAACTTGGCTCCTACCCAGAATTGATTACTTCTTTACACGCTCATCGAATTGATGCCTTTTCCGTTGACCGTTCTATCCTATCTGGCTACATCAGTAAGCGGACAGAACTACTAGATGATAGTTTCAAGCCATCTGACTACGGTATCGTTACTAAGAAATCAAATACAGAGCTCAACGACTATCTTGATAACTTGGTCACTAAATGGAGCAAGGATGGTAGTTTGCAAAAACTTTATGACCGTTACAAGCTCAAACCATCTAGCCATAATGCAGATTAAGGAGGATACCCCATGACAGATTTATCATCTTGGACAGCCTATTTTCAGGATTTTGGACAATTTTTCAATGGTTTCCTCTTCACCCTTGCCCTAGCGATTGGATCCTTTATCCTCGCCATGGTCTTGGGAATCTTCTTCGGAGCTATGTCGACCAGTAAACGTCCAATTTTGCGCATTTTAGCTCGTATCTTTGTCGAATTTTATCAAAATACTCCCCTCTTGGTGCAGTTTGTTATCGTTTTTTATGGTTTGCCTCTTATTAGTGACCATATCATCATGATTCCGATTTATTGGACAGCTGTACTCTGTGTAGGACTCTATCACGGTGCCTATATCGCTGAGGTTATTCGCTCAGGTATTCAGTCTATTCCTAGCGGTCAGATGGAGGCCGCCTTGTCACAAGGTTTTACCTATATCAGTGCCATGCGTTTGATTATCTTGCCTCAAGCTTTCCGTATTATCCTCCCTCCTTTGACCAACCAAATCGTCAACCTCATCAAGAATACCTCTACAGTCGCTATCATCTCTGGAGTTGATTTGATGTTTGTGACTAAGTCTTGGTCAGCTCTTAACGGAAACTACATTCCAGCCTTTCTAGGTGCTGCCCTTCTCTACTTTGCTCTTTGCTTCCCTGTTGCCCAGTTTGGTCGCAAGATGGAGCAAGCTAACAAAAAAGCCTATTCGCTTTAGGAGGTTACTATGGAATCCATTTTAGAAGTTTTAACCCCAGATAACCTAGTCTTTATCTTTAAGGGATTTGGCTTGACCCTCTACATTTCTCTAATTGCCATCGTCCTCTCTACCCTTATCGGGACAGTGCTAGCCGTCATGAGAAATGGGAAAAATCCTGTCTTACGCATCATCTCCAGCATTTATATCGAGTTTGTACGTAACGTTCCCAACCTTCTCTGGATTTTCACTATCTTTTTAGTTTTCAAAATGAAATCCACACCGGCAGGAATCACTGCCTTCACTCTCTTTACATCAGCGGCTCTAGCTGAGATTATTCGAGGCGGTCTCAATGCTGTGGACAAGGGGCAATACGAAGCAGGAATGTCACAAGGCTTCACCTCAGCCCAAATCCTCTACCACATCATTCTCCCACAAGCAATTCGTAAAATGTTGCCAGCCATCATTTCTCAGTTTGTAACCGTGATTAAGGATACCAGTCTTCTCTACTCTGTTATCGCCCTACAAGAACTCTTTGGAGCCAGCCAAATTCTCATGGGACGTTATTTCGAACCAGAGCAAGTGTTTAGTCTTTATATCCTGATTGCCCTCATCTACTTCAGCTTCAACCTAGCAATTTCGAGCCTATCTCATATGCTAGCAAAACGTTGGAAACAAGCCGCAGAATAAACAGCAACTCTCCAGTTAAATTGGAGAGTTTTTTTGATAGTAGATATTTATAGACCTCAATTTGACACCATACTTTTTCTATGATAAAATGTCACAAACTTGTTTACAACAAATTAAAATCTTAATGAAATGGAATTTTCTATGAAATCAATCAAAGGACTACTCTTTATCATAGCTAGTTTTATCTTGACTATTTTGACTTGGATGAACACTTATCCCCAATTCATGATTCCAGGACTAGCTTTAACAAGCCTATCTCTGACTTTTATCCTAGCCACTCGTCTCCCACTACTAGAAAGCTGGTTTCACGGTTTGGAGAAGGTCTATACTGTCCACAAATTCACAGCCTTTCTCTCCATCATCCTACTCATCTTTCATAACTTTAGTATGGGCGGTTTGTGGGGCTCTCGTTTAGCTGCTCAGTTTGGTAACCTTGCCATCTATATCTTTGTCAGTATCATCCTTGTCGCCTATTTAGGCAAATACATCCAATACGAAGCTTGGCGATGGATTCACCGTCTGGTTTATCTAGCTTATATTTTCGGACTCTTTCATGTCTACATGATGATGGGCAATCTCCTCCTTACATTTAATCTTCTAAGTTTTCTTGTTGGTAGCTATGCCCTTTTAGGATTACTGGCTGGTTTTTATATCATCTTCCTTTATCAAAAGATTGGCTTCCCCTATCTAGGGAAAATTACCAATCTCAAACGCTTAAATCACGATACTAAAGAAATTCAAATCCATCTTAGCAGACCTTTCAACTATCAATCAGGACAATTTGCCTTCCTAAAGATTTTCCAAGAAGGCTTTGAAAGCGCTCCGCATCCTTTTTCTATCTCAGGAGGTCATGGTCAAACTCTTTACTTTACTGTTAAAAATTCAGGTGACCATACCAAGAATATCTATGACAATCTTCAAGTCGGCAGCAAAGTAAGCGTAGATAGAGCTTACGGACACATGAACATAGAAGAAGGACGAGAAAATCAGGTTTGGATTGCTGGAGGTATTGGGATCACCCCCTTCATCTCTTATATCCGTGAACATCCTATTTTAGATAAACAGGTTCACTTCTACTATAGCTTCCGTGGAGAGGAAAATGCAGTCTATCTAGATTTGCTTCGTGACTATGCTCAGAAAAACCCTAATTTTGAACTCCATCTAGTCGACAGTACGAAAGACGGCTATCTTCATTTTGAACAAAAAGAAGTGCCTGAACAGGCAACTGTCTATATGTGTGGTCCTCTTTCTATGATGAAATCACTTGCTAAACAGATTAAGAAACAGAATCCCAAAACAGAACTTATTTACGAAGGATTCAAGTTCAAATAACCACTCATACACTCCTGGAATTTCCCAGGAGTTTTTTCTACTTTACCGCAAAAAACACTGCCAGATTTCTCTAGCAGTGTTTTGACATTTCATTTGCAGGCATCCATCCCTCTTACTCCTTCATTTGACTCTCTGCATCAGCCACGACTTGCTCTATACTGGTCTGACCAAGTTCAGCCTCCATAGCCAGCTGGATTTTCTCCAATTTTTGATCCAAAACATCATGAATATGAGCTCCGACCGGGCAATTTGGATTTGGATTGTCATGGAAACTGAAGAGTTGACCGGTCTTACCAAGACACTCAACCGCTTGATAAACATCTAAAAGACTAATGTCCTTGAGGTCCTTGACAATCTCTGTTCCCCCTGTTCCACGCGCTACTGAAATCAGCTCTGCCTTCTTCAACTGGGACAAGGTCTTTCTGATAATGACAGGATTGACCCCGACACTAGCAGCCAGAAAATCACTGGTCACCTTGCTTTCCTTCCCCTCGAGGGCAATGATTATCAGCATATGAGTCGCAATGGTAAATCTACTTGGAATTTGCATCCTCTTCTCCTTTTTGCGAGGCTCCCCTGCCTCTACTCTTCTTTTTCTTTTATTATACCCTTTTTAGTTGTAATGTCAATCATTACCACTTTTCAACCAGGCATCTAACTCCCTATCGTAGCCCTCTTTCTGGGCTAATTTTCTCAAAAATTCCTGATTGTGAGTATGGTGGATACCATTGACCAGACTTTCATAGTAAACCTCAAAATAGGGAAGTTTGAGATCTTTAGCCAGTTGTAACTCAGCTGCTACATCGTAGTCTACCCGTCGGAAGTCCATATCTACCAAGCCCTTGTCATCAAACTCTAAAATCATATACTGGGCCCGCAAATCCTTCCGCAACCGAGCATCTAGAAAGAAAGGTTGCCCAATCGAACCTGGATTAACAATCAATTGTCCACCAGTACCATAACGAAGCAACTGCTGGTGAATATGACCATAAACAGCAATATCACAAGGCGGATTGGTCACCAAGCGGTCAAAGTCCTCTTGTGCTCCAGTATGAATCAACTCACGCCCCCAATTCTTATCAGGAAGATGGTGGCTAATTCCTACCGTCAAATCACCAAACTGACGATGGAGCTGGAGAGGTTGATTGTGGAGTATTTCAATTTCTTCTAGGGAAATTTCCTCTAAAACATACTGGCACTGGCGCAAGAGATAGCGTTGACTGGGACGAGTACTATCCAATTCCTTTCGGACACCATGCCACAGACTATCTTCCCAGTTTCCCAAAACTCTAGCTGTGATCGGTAGTTGAGCCAACAAGTCCAAAATCCTTCTACGCCCTGTTCCTGGCATGAGAATGTCTCCCAAAAGCCAGTATTCATCCACTCCTAGCTGCCGAGCATCTGCCAAAACAGCCTCCAAGGCGGTGGTATTTCCATGAATATCTGAAAGAATAGCTATTTTTGTCATTCTTTCTCCTCATTTCCTCTTATATATCTTTTTAATATTATAACAAAAAATACTGTTTAATAGTCACCTTTAACCCACTCTTACTTAATCCAGAACACTACTTTTATCAAGGTAAATTCCTACCAAAAAGATGATTTCTCATTACACCTAACAAAGCATAGCAGGCACTCTTTCAATGAAGAAAATTCAAAAAAATCTACAAAAATCTTGAAAATTTTCACAATCATGCTATAATAATCCATAGAGACAAGTCACTTAGTCCCTTTCTACTAGAGAGTGCGTGGTTGCTGGAAACGCATAGGAGGCCTAAACTGATACTACTCTTGAGTTTTTTATGAAAACATAAAACGGTGGCTACGTTAGAGCCAATCAGAGGTGTCCCTCTCTTTTGAGGTACATAAATGAAGGTGGAACCACGTTGCGACGTCCTTTCGAGGAGGTCGCTTTTTGTTTTTCTAGCTTTCACAATTAATTCTCTGTCCCTGTTTTCAGAATAGGGTTAACACATTCGTCAATAATATAAGTAAGGAGAACATCATGATTAACATTACTTTCCCAGATGGCGCTGTTCGTGAATTCGAATCTGGCGTTACTACTTTTGAAATTGCCCAATCTATCAGCAATTCCCTAGCTAAAAAGGCCTTGGCTGGTAAATTCAACGGCAAACTCATCGACACTACTCGTGCTATCACTGAAGATGGAAGCATTGAAATTGTTACACCTGATCACGAAGATGCCCTTCCAATCTTGCGTCACTCAGCTGCTCACTTGTTCGCCCAAGCAGCTCGTCGCCTTTTCCCAGACATTCACTTGGGAGTTGGTCCAGCTATCGAAGACGGTTTCTACTACGATACTGACAATACTGCTGGTCAAATCTCTAACGAAGACCTTCCTCGTATCGAAGAAGAAATGCAAAAAATTGTCAAAGAAAACTTCCCATCTATTCGTGAAGAAGTGACTAAAGATGAAGCCCGTGAAATCTTCAAGAACGACCCTTACAAGTTGGAATTGATTGAAGAACACTCAGAAGACGAGGGCGGTTTGACTATCTATCGTCAGGGTGAATATGTGGACCTCTGCCGTGGACCTCACGTTCCATCAACAGGCCGTATCCAAATCTTCCACCTTCTCCATGTGGCAGGTGCTTATTGGCGTGGAAATAGCGACAACGCTATGATGCAACGTATCTACGGTACAGCTTGGTTTGACAAGAAAGACTTGAAAAACTACCTTCAAATGCGTGAAGAAGCCAAAGAACGTGACCACCGTAAACTTGGTAAAGAGCTTGACCTCTTCATGATTTCACAAGAGGTTGGTCAAGGACTTCCATTCTGGTTGCCAAATGGTGCGACTATCCGTCGTGAATTGGAACGCTACATTGTCGACAAGGAGTTGGCTTCTGGCTACCAACACGTTTACACTCCACCACTTGCTTCTGTTGAACTTTACAAGACTTCTGGTCACTGGGATCATTACCAAGAAGACATGTTCCCAACTATGGACATGGGGGACGGGGAAGAATTTGTCCTTCGTCCAATGAACTGTCCGCACCACATCCAAGTCTTCAAACACCATGTTCACTCTTACCGTGAATTGCCAATCCGTATCGCTGAAATCGGTATGATGCACCGTTATGAAAAATCAGGTGCCCTTACTGGTCTTCAACGTGTACGTGAAATGTCTCTTAACGACGGTCACCTTTTCGTTACTCCAGAACAAATCCAAGAAGAATTCCAGCGTGCCCTTCAGTTGATTATCGATGTTTATGAAGATTTCAACTTGACTGAATACCGCTTCCGCCTCTCTCTTCGTGACCCTCAAGATACTCACAAGTACTTTGATAACGATGAAATGTGGGAAAATGCCCAAACCATGCTTCGTGCAGCTCTTGATGAAATGGGTGTGGATTACTTTGAAGCCGAAGGTGAAGCAGCCTTCTACGGACCAAAATTGGATATTCAAGTTAAGACAGCCCTTGGAAAAGAAGAAACCCTTTCTACTATCCAACTTGACTTCTTGCTTCCAGAACGCTTCGACCTTAAATACATCGGAGCTGATGGCGAAGAGCACCGTCCAGTTATGATCCACCGTGGAGTTATCTCAACTATGGAACGCTTCACAGCTATCTTGATTGAGAACTACAAAGGTGCCTTCCCAACTTGGCTTGCACCACACCAAGTAACCCTCATCCCAGTATCTAACGAAAAACACGTGGACTATGCTTGGGAAGTAGCTAAGAAACTCCGTGACCGTGGGGTTCGTGCAGATGTAGATGAGCGCAATGAAAAAATGCAGTTCAAGATCCGTGCTTCACAAACCAGCAAGATTCCTTACCAATTGATCGTTGGGGACAAGGAAATGGAAGACGGAACTGTTAACGTTCGTCGCTATGGCCAAAAAGAAACACAAACTGTCTCAGTTGATGACTTTGTTCAAGCTATCCTAGCTGATATCGCCAACAAATCACGAGTTGAGAAATAAAAAATAAAACCTAGGATAAAATCCTAGCTAGCTAAAAAGCAACAACTGAACAGCTGTTGCTTTTTATATTTTATTTAATCTGAACTAGTAGTGATTGACCAAACCACCACACAAGATTTGCTTTCATGAGTTGGATAAGGTTAATATCCTCAATCCTTGTCTGCTTCATTTTCTTTTACGAGATCGTTTTGTGAATCTTTTTCAGAGAGTTTTTGATCAATATACTTGTCAATGTTTTCATAAAATTCCTTGGTCGCTTCACTATCTAATGTTGGCGAGTTCTGAACTTGATTCACTTTCAATTGAACAGATTGAATACCGTAAGAGGCTTGTTTTTGGCGGAGTGTTTCTAATTCTTCTTCTGAAATCGGATCTCCAACAACCGTCAAGACCAATTCATTGTTACTTGACTTGTAGACTTGATTAATAACCGTATAATTGGCGAACTCTTTTCCTACAAACTGTTTGATCCCTTCTTTGCGCGCTTGTTCTATTGTCAGAGTAACTGCCGAATAGCTAGCTGGAAGAATCAACAATACAATCAAAGAAATCAAGCCAATTCTCATTTTAATACTCAGCTCTTTAAATGAAGTTAAAGGAGATTTTCTCATCAAAATTCTTGTTCCAACAATGTTGGCTAGCATGATAAAGACACAGTTGATCAAGAAAAGATAGAGAGCCCCCAATAAAAATCGTACATTCCCATTAGCTAAACCATAGCCAGCAGTACAGATAGGCGGCATCAAAGCTGTAGCAATGGCTACTCCTGGCACGATATTGTTTGCTTCTTTTTTCCTTGAACCGATCACACCAGCAATCCCACCAGCAATAGCAATGAGAACATCCCAAATGGTTGGAGAGGTTCGTGCGATCAACTCGCTACTTGCATAAGACAAGGGAGAAATCCAGAAATACAGAGTCGAGACAAGCAAACTGACCAACACTTGAGTCAATAAAACCTCTAGAGATTGCTTGATTAAACGCGTATCAAAAATAGCTAAACCGAATCCCAGTCCAACAATCGGTGTCATGAGAGGTGAAATTAACATGGCTCCAATAATAACAGCTGTTGAATTCATATTTAGACCGATAGAGGCAATAAAAATTGCACACATCAAAATCGCTGTATCTCTCAATCGAACATGAAGGTCATCGTATAATTTCTCACGGTATTCCCGTGTTGAATAATTGGCAGTCATTTGTCCTCTCCTCTTTCCTTATTTAAATCGGTATAATAATTAATAATAACAGCTGATAAACAGCCAAAAAATATGAGCCCATAAATCGTCAAGAAGACACTGGTAATCCTTCCAATCAAGGTCACAGCTAGGAGATCCCCGTAGCCGACAGTCGTCGAAGTCACAAAAGCATACCAAAGACCGTCTCCGTAATTTGTGATAGCAGGTTCAACTAGGAAAAGCACGCCTCCTGACCCAAAAACAAAGGTCACAAAACTCAGAGCAAACCGAGTAAAACCCGTAACCTGTATAATATGCCATAACATTTTTAAACGTCTCATTTGTTCTCCTTATTCATACTAGCTCCTGACCGAGCCGTTTTTTCCAATAATCAAAGTGAAGATAGGACATGATCTCCATCAGAGAAAGATAGACAAACTGATAGATCTGATTTAAGCTGATTATCAACTGATATTGTTTGAAAAATGACTGGAAGAAAGACCAGATATGACTGTCTTGAATCAGTCCCTTCTTAACATCAGACAGGATATTAGCTAAAGCTCCCAAGGACTGAAACGGTAAATCCTTGACATTTATATAGATCCGGTCCACCACATCATTCAGACTGGTATCTTGGATGGCATGAAATTCTCCAAAGAGAACTCCTGCCGCTCCAAGAGTAGAAACAAATTCCACCAAATAATTTCTGAGGAAATTTTCTCAACCTTTTCCCATAATGTGTTTAGTGCCATCCATAACGATCCCAACCAGAAAAAGGAAAGAAAACAAGCAAAGAAATTTTGCCGTAAATCCCAAAAAGCTTCAAGACTTGGTGTTGTTGGTTTTTCTAACTCTAAAATCAAGATGGTCATAATAATTGCTAGAACAGCATCTGTCAATACAATTAATCTGTCTTTCTTCATCTTATTTTATATAATCTTGTTTCTGCATGGATGATGGTAGAGAGACTTCTGTCCAATCTTACATATTTTTCTTCTCACCTGTTATTCTTTTGAAAATTATCTTTTAAGTATCCGTCAGTCCATCCTTTATATTATATCAAAAATTTTACAGTTTTTCTCTGACGAAATCTATCAATTGAATAGATAGATGAAGCAAGAAATTTTTGTTTCCTTATCCGAAGAAGGAAAAACGGTATCTCCTGAACCTTGATACTATGCGTTTTATTCTTTATAATTTAGCTATTTCAAAATTACAAGTTCTCCATTCTTAATTTCCCAAACTTGGTCAAACTTACTTAATAATTCGTTTTGGCGATGTAAAGTAACAATGACGGCACTTGGTAGTTCCAGAACTCTTTCCAATTCCATTTTAAACTGATTAGTATCCAAGGCAGAGAAAGGTTCGTCTAGAATAAGCAATGGATTTTTACGATTTTTCTCACGATTTAAATACATTCGTTGTTGCTGACCACCTGACAGGGATTGTGGTGGAATTTTTTCAAAATCTTCTTCTCTGAATTTTTCATTGAAACTATTGAATAGTGTTACATTATTTTCATAACTCGAAATAAATGTATGTTCTTGTTGCAGAATCATACCGAATCTTCCCCAAAGATGGTCCAAAACAAGCCCATCTAGCACAATTTGTCCTTCAAAATCTTCATCTGTTCCATTTAAAATGTTGAGAAGACTACTTTTTCCAGACCCATTCTTACCAATAAGCGCAATTTTATCCCCTTTTTGAATCGTAGCGGAAGTAATTATCAATTTTGATTCTCCCAGTTGTTTGGAAATGTTTTTCAAAGTAATCGTATCAAAAGAATGTTGAGGTGCTTGAACTGAAACGGGTCTCCCAACAATGTTTTGAAAACTCTTGATTACAGGCTTTACGGACTCTAACATTTGTAAATCATAAAGGATTTCCTGTATTGGTTCAGAAAAAGCATTAATATATCCGAAACTCGCCACCACCTCAGGAATACCGAGTTGCTGGTGAGATAGAGAGTAGGCTAAATAAATAAACAGAACAAGACTAATGAATTCAAAAGAAACACCTGTCAATAATATGCCTGTAATTTTTGTCAAACCATACTTAAAATACTTATCCTGCAAATTCTTTAGAGAGCTCTTTTGTTGATTCAAAAAATGCGACATAGTTAGTTTATTTACCAAATGATGTCCCATGAGCAAATCCTCCAAAGTTCGATAGTAATCTCCTTGTTTTTTCAAGTAAACCTGTCTACGATTAGCGGTCAACTTCCCAACGATTTTAGGAATTTGAATACTAATTCCAGTAGAAAAGATTAAAATCAGTGATACAATAGGATTAATTGTTCTGCTAATAATGAAAGCGTAAATGATGATACGTAAAATTTGTTTGATAAAACTCATCAATGGAGGAAGGTAATCCTTTTCCAACGAATCTAGGTCATTAGATTGATAGGAAATATACTCTGCTACTGTTTTCTGCTTGAAATCGTGGTGACTGAGTCCCAGAAGTGAACGAAACCACTCATTTTTCAAAGTAGTCGAAAAGATAATCCCCTGCTTCCAATCAAGTATCATTTGGATATAGTTACAACTCAAATAGCCTGCCACTGACATAGAGTAACCATATAGAGCTACTTGATAATCCCCTTTGATTAATGCCTGCGTGAAATACGGTAACAAAGCTGTGCAGATATTCGATACTACACCAAAAAGAAAATTAAAGAAGAGATACCATCTAATAGTTTTAAGATATGGTAGCATATACGATACTCCTTGCTAATGCGTTTTTTTACATATCGCAGAACAATCTCTACTATTCCCTATTTCAGATAGTGCGATACTCGGACATTGAGTGCAATAATTGTAAATCACACAAGTACTGCAGTTTTTACTATCATTCAAAATATAATTTGCTATTTTGTAAAATATAGGTCTATCCCATGTTTCTTTGATAGATGTAAAATGAATATTTCCAATACTTCTATTGAAAGTAAGCTTTTTCAGTTTTTCTAACGATTTAGGCTATTTCATGACACACCCACAATCCGTGAAAATTCTGGTTATATCAGATTATGTGATTTTCGTAAGAATTTTATATTGTCTCCAATCATGGCAGTCTCCTTTTACTTGATAAAACTATTATAACATTTAGAAATTAAAAACTGGTTCAAAATCAATAGAATGTGTGTATTCGATACA
Source organism: Streptococcus mitis (assembly GCF_946190325.1). GTDB lineage: Bacteria > Bacillota > Bacilli > Lactobacillales > Streptococcaceae > Streptococcus > Streptococcus mitis_CF. The sequence goes on from NZ_CAMHZR010000004.1 coordinate 152,736, forward strand.
TTCAATAAATTCTTGGAAACAGTTCTACACCAGTTACACAAATCTATATACACCTATCTCATTCAAAATAAAAAGAAAGCTGCAGTTCTTTTAATCCTGTATCAACGATTCATTCTGAAATCGAATAGGAGACATTTCCCAAGTCTACAATTCACTTCATTTCAAATTAATTTTTGTAATTCACCCTTAGTTTATAGATTTTATACTCAACAAAAGTATAAAGCATACAAAACTTCACTTTGAACCAGTATTTATACTATATTCCGTATTAAAAATTCTATTATTGGTTTTGTAAAAAACAGTCTTCAAATATCCTGAAATATAGCAAAAAGAGATTGGGTAAAAACTCATTGTCTCTTCTCACTCAAGGACTAAGTTCACTTGAGCAAACTGAATCCGCACTATCGTTCCTTTTCCGACCTCAGACTCGATACGAATCTGGTGACCCAGTTCTTCAGAAATTTTCTTAGATAAATACAGTCCTAGTCCAGATGACTGCTGGGTTAGACGTCCATTATATCCTGAGAAACCCCGTTCAAAGACTCGGAGGACATCACTGTTTTTTATCCCGATTCCCGTATCCTTGATACATAGTTCCTGGCCTTGCATATAAATCTCCAGACCACCTTCCTTGGTGTACTTGAGACTGTTTGAGATAATTTGCTCAATGACCACTAGCAGCCACTTCTTATCCGTCACGATTTCTTTATCAAGGTCATGTAGATTGACATTTAAGCCTTTTTGAATAAAGAAAAGAGCGTATTTACGAATTATTTCCTTGACCAAGTCCTCAATTTGAACCTGCTTTAAGACCAAATCATCATGGAAACTTTCTAAACGCAGGTACTGTAAAACCAAGTTTGTATAGGAGTCGATCTTGAAAATTTCCTGTTCTAATTGCTGCTTCAGTTGGCGGTCAGCTACTTCTGCAACTAAGAGTTGACTAGCTGCAATGGGGGTCTTTATCTGATGGACCCACAAGGTATAGTAATCCAGCAAATCCGTCAGTTTTCTTTCTGCGTCAGACCTCTGCTGATAGAGTTCCATCTCACGCGCTTCTAATTTTTCTGCTAAAACTATTTCCAAAGGAGATTTGGCTTCCCTCTCCCCATAGAGAATTTCCTGGCGATAGACCTGCATCTCCGCCAATATATCCCAAGTGAAAAATAAGATGGTTACAAAGCAACACAAGAGGAAAAAGTAGAGAAAGTAAATCCCTAAACTGGCAAATAAAAACTGAAAGAGTAAGACCAGAAACGTCAGAGAAATCAGATAGACAAACAGACGACTACGGGAGCGCAGATAGGCTAGAAAAAATTGTTTCCAATCAAGCATGCTTCAGTCCGTACCCTATCCCTTTCTTGGTCTCGATAAATCCTACCAAGCCCTGCTCTTCCAATTTTTTACGCAAACGAGCCACATTGACAGAGAGAGTATTATCATCAATGAAAAAGTCACTGTTCCAAAGCTCCCGCATGAGGTCATCACGCGCTACAATATTGCCCGCATGCTCAAACAAAACGCGTAAAATCTGGAATTCGTTCTTGGTCAAATTCAAGACTTGGCCTTGATAATGTAAATCCATGGATTTTGTATTGAGGATAACACCGGCATATTCCAGTAAACTCTCGTCACGCCCGAACTCATAGGAACGGCGCAATAAGCCCTGAACCTTGGCTAAAAGGACCTGCTGGTCAAAAGGCTTGGTCACAAAGTCATCCGCGCCCATATTAATCGCCATGACAATATCCATAGCCTGGTCTCTCGAAGACAGAAACATGATGGGTACCTTGGAAATCTTGCGGATTTCCTGACACCAGTGATAGCCATTAAACAAGGGCAAACCAATATCCATGAGAACTAAATGAGGCTCCGACTGGACAAATAGACTCAACACTTCCATAAAGTCTTCTACCAGAACCACTTCAAATCCCCATTCAGAGAGCATTTTCCCGACCTGTTGACGAATGACCTGATCATCTTCTACTAATAAAATCTTGTGCATCTGATTCTCCTTTGCTAATTCTAGGAGTCTTAAATCCTTTATTATAAATAAAGGGGCTGGTATCTAATACTTTTTTGACATTTCCTTGTCACAACAGCTCAAAAACAAATAGTGAATAACCCCATTGATATCATACCTTATTTTCATACATAGTGCCAGTCCTACCCTTTTATTTTTAATTTTTTTCAACCTTCATTTCAGTTCTCTTATCCATCCCCTTAACAAAAATTTATATCTATTCTTCTAAACCTTGAGTGTAGTTAAAACGAGATTCCATACTCTTATAACATTGAGAAGCTCCTTATCAAATAGTAGACATAAAAAGTTCTAGCTTTCGGATTGACAATCTGCAAAAGATTTGTTAAGATATGAATGAATTAAACAAAATATTCATTCAGAGAGAGATTAAATCAAATTGGACAAAAAACAGACTTTAAAATCAGCAGCTTACGAAGTTTTTTCAAGAAAAGGATACAAGGCGACAGGAATTTCAGAAATTGCTAGACAAGCTCATGTAGCAGTCGGATCTTTTTATAACTATTACGAAAGTAAAGAAGCTATTTTTTTAGATATCTATATTGATGAAAACAATCGTGTTCGCCAAACTATGATCGAAGAACTGGATTGGGAAATTGATATGATTGATCTTATTAGTCAACTCTTTGCTCAGTCCAGAACTCTCATTTCTTCCAATAAAATTCTTGCTGAATGGTATAATCCTGCTATTGCAGATGAGTTACACAGTTACTATTCTTCAGAAGAAGGGAAAGTCGCGAATCCATTTCATCAATTTCTCGTAAAAACTTTTACTCATCGTTTGCAGGCTGAAGGTCATTCTCCAGAAAAAATTCAAGATATTTTACAGGTTTACAACCTATTTTACTACATGGATATGCATATCACAGAAAATGATTTTCCAGATATTAGCAAAACTGTAGAAATACTAGCAACCAACTTCATTAAAGGAATCCTGAAATAAAGAAATCTTTTCTTTATTTTTTGAAAACACTTGAATGAATAGAAATATTATTCATTCATAGAAAATTACTACACTATAGGAGTTAAAAATGAAACGAGGGAAAAAAATGTTCATAATTATTCTAACTACACTTGGAGTGCTTGGCTTTATATCTTGGGGAATCATTACCTATCTTGGACGAAGTCAAACTTTATCGATAAAATCCATTGAAAATCCCAGCGGAGATTTGTATTTAGTTCACATCACAAAACCAAAAAATCAAATATGGAAAGCTGGCTCCTATGCTCAGTTTAAGCTTCCTGACAGCTCGTTTGATCCAGACAAAAGTCCAGTAAAGGAGGAACAGACTAGTCGATGGCTAACCCTTGCTTCCACTCCTGATGAGGATGAAATTCTTATTGTAACCCATAATAGTGGTAGCGTGTTTAAGGAAACCTTAACACATTTACCAGCTGGTAGTAAAATTGAGATGAGTTGGCTGGAGTCATCTTTATCTGTTAAAGACAATGACCAAGCACTGGTTTGTTTTGCCTCTGATGTCGGTATTTCTACTCTACGTCCAGTTGTGAAAGAGTGGGCTGGTAAGCGCTCCATCATTCTTAATCATTTAGACAAAGGAGTAAACATTTTTGATAATGAGTTAAGAGAGCTTAGTAAGAATAATCCGAATCTAACTTATAAAACTAGCGAAACCTTTTCTCAAAGCCAAGCATTTTTAAAAAATGCGGTTGTGAAATACGGTAACCAAGCTATTTATCTCTTAACCGGCCAACCTGATGATATAAATGAGATGAAGAATTTCTTAAAAGAGAATGGGATTGACGCCAAACAGATACAAACAAGTATGTTTAGAGGTTTGAAATAAAAGCAAACTGTCTTCTATGTGTCTGAATCATACCATTATAGGTCAGTATGTAGAGAGCTCGTACAAACCAACTAGTAAATTATATGTGATTGTGATAAGATAAATAAAAAGAAAGGAGTTCTTATGACCAATATTTTTGACTACCTGAAAGATGTCGCACACGATTCCTTTTACGATCTTCCTTTAAATGAGTTAGACATTCTAGCCTTAACAGAAATCACCTACCTCTCCTTTGATAATTTGGTCTCCACAACTCCTATGCGACTTTTAGACCTGGCACCTCAGGTTCCAAGAGAGCCTAACATGTTGACCAGCAAAAATCGCCTCCAGCTATTGGATGAATTAGCTCGACACAAACGCTTCAAAAATTGCAAACTCTCCCATTTTATCAATGACATCAATCCTGAATTGCAAAAACAATTTGCAGCTATGACCTACCACCTCAATCTCGATACCTATCTGATTGTCTTTCGTGGGACTGATGACAGTATCATTGGCTGGAAGGAAGATTTCCACCTGACTTATATGAAGGAAATTCCTGCTCAAAAGCATGCCCTCCGCTATTTAAAGAACTTTTTTGCCCACCATCCTAAGCAAAAGGTCATTCTGGCTGGACATTCCAAGGGAGGAAATTTAGCCATCTATGCTGCTAGTCAAATTGAGCAAAACTTGCAAGATCAGATCACAGCAGTTTATACCTTTGATGCGCCTGGTCTCCACACAGAATTGACACAAACCGAGGGCTATCAAAGGATAATGGATAAAACCAAGGTCTTCATTCCACAAGGTTCCATCATCGGTATGATGCTAGAAATCCCTAACCAGCAAATCATCGTGCACAGTACTGCCTTAGGTGGTATCGCCCAGCACGATACCTTTAGTTGGCAGATTGAAGACAAGCACTTCGTCCAACTAGATAAAACCAACAGTGATAGCCAACAAGTTGACACAACCATCAAGGAGTGGGTGGCCACAGTCTCTGACGAAGAACTCCAGCTCTACTTCGATCTCTTCTTTGGCACCATTCTTGATTCTGGTATTACATCTATCAATGACTTGTCTTCCTTAAAGGCTATCGAACACATTCGTCATCTCTTCGTCCAAGCTCAATCTCTCACTCCAGAAGAAAGGGAAACCATGGGACGCCTCACCCAGTTATTGATTGATACCCGTTACCAAGCATGGAAAAATAGATAATCCACATAAAAAACCCAACTAATCACTTGATTAGTTGGGTTTTCATTTATGAAATTGAATTCCTTTGTTTAATCTTTAATGATTAAAACATTAGTCTTCTTTTTTCTTGCGTGCCACAAGACCAAATCCGCTCAATACTCCAAGAAGTCCAAGAGCTGCTAGGCTTGAGTGATCTTCTGTACCAGTATTAGGCAATTCCTTAGCTGGTTTAGCTGGAGCTGGTTTTGATGGTTTCGCAGGTTCTGGTTTCACAGAAGGAATGATTTTTTCATAAACATGAACTGTGTCACCATTTGGAAGTTTCTTAGTCTCTACGAAGCGGTAGCCTGGAATATCTTTCTTAGGTTGCTTGCCATCTTCACTTGGATTACCTGGAATCTCGTTTCCTTCTTTATCCTTGAATGATGTCTTAACTTTTTCGTAGACGTGCTCGATGTCGCCATTTGGAAGTTTCTTAGTTTCTACGAAGCGGTAGCCTGGAATATCTTTCTTAGGTTGTTCGCCATCTTCACTTGG